>JAAYCX010000018.1 GCA_012729555.1 Acidobacteriota bacterium | reverse complement strand
GGATCCGCAAAAAGAATGGCATGATTTAGGATAAACATCGCATAGATGGCTGTAGCAAAACACGCCCGTGGTCTTTTCATAGTCCCTCCCAGGGGTTTTATCGACAACGGGGAGTGGTTGGAACAGGCAAAAAAAAGGCCACCTCACGGTGGCCTTTTTCCATTGTGGTTTCGGGTGAGCCAGATTTATCTCTGCCGCCGCCTCAAAGCCAGCGCCAGTCCGATAAATCCAGTACCTAGAAGCAGGAGCGAACCCGGTTCGGGAACGATCGTTATCCCTGTACCGCCGCCGCCATAGAGAGTAACATGGGAAATCGCCCCACCGCCCGGCCAGAAATCCTCCATGTACAGGGTATCCACACCATCCCACCCCGCGATATTGAAGAGATACCATGCCGGGTCATGATTCCCATCCTTGACCAGAAGGAACATAGCATCCACCAGGGGCGGAGGTGCGACATAGGTAATCGTGGCTTCCTGCGGATCGTCGGGGTCATTGAAAAATTCTGTTTCGTAAGAAGCAGCATACGTGCCCGTATCGTAGCCATCGCCGACATTTTCTTTGTACAATTCCGTGCAGGCGGGAGATGAACAGTAAGGCGTAATGGCGACATTAATTTGTGCCTGGCTGGTCTCCTCTCCGGTAGCAGCCGGAAGGTAGTAGTTACCACCTTCATCGTAGACAATCGGATCCGCGGCGGCCGTGCCCACGAACAATGCGAAGAGCGCTATTCCCAAAACCATCAATGATTTATTCATTTCAGTTCCTCCGTCCCGATATTTCTCATCCAAACTTCCAAACAATTTTAAGCAATTATTCTTCCAATCAGGCAATGTCTTGACAATATTGAATTTCGGCGGGAGACCCTCGGACGGACTGTAAAAATATTCGACACCCTTCATGGTGCGCAAAATATCTGCGACTGGGGAATGATTTTCGATCTCGTATGTTTTAAATACTTTACGCTCATCCTCCCCCGAGCAGGGAATGGAGCGTTTTATTTGGCTTGTTTAGAGAAATCCTCCAAAAGTGACGGTATATTTTACATTCCTGGATTTTTGTGGGATATGTTGCGTGGGGCGAGAGAGGAATCCGCTCGAAACCAGGCCAAAAACTCCTGAAAAATGGCGAATCGATCACAAGGGGGGATGAACGCCAGGAGAATTGGTTCGGTCGAAGCCAAAAGGGTGCGGCATGGCCGCACCCTTTTGTTTACTGCATAAACTTCAGGTTTCAGCCTACCAGATTGTCCTGCTCACCCTGTTTGTAACGCTGGCATTTCTTGTCTTTGACGGCTTTTTGACAATATTTGCCTTTCCCGGCTTGTTGCGGTTGAAGACCTTTGCCGCAAGCTGCTTTACGTTATGGATTTGGCCCGAAATATCAATCCTCGCCTCTCGGGCTACGCCGCTGTTCACTGAAACGGAGTAGGTTACCTTCACGCTGCCATTCGAACTCTGCATCGAACTGATGGTCACCCACGAGGCGCTCGATATGGCGCTGAAAGATGCGGCCGAGCAGGACCCGGACATATAGACCGTGAAGCTGCCGCTGCCGCCCGCGGCCTTGAAGGTAGTCCCGCTCGACGAGAGGGAAAGGGTGCACGGCTCCGGAGCCGGATCGGGAACCGGTTCGGGCTCGGGCGCCGGTTCGGGATCCGGCTCGATAATGGGGGCCGGGGCAGGCTCCGGGTCCGGGTCTCCAGCGTATCCGTCATAAACCATGGTGGAGTACCCGAACCGGCTTGTGCCGCCGATTTCATCATAGGAGATCATGAAATATCCCGCCTCCCCCCAGCCGCTTCCCCAGCTGTTTTTAACAATCAGCGCCCTTTGCTCATCGTCGAATCCGACTACAAGAACCGCATGGGCGCCAAGATACGACCCGGTGGTATAGCTGTAAACCCCGCTGCGATAGGAAGCGAAGTCGTTGTAAACAAGCATTGTCGCAATGAAGGGCCCATAGGAGTACAGGGCGTTCTTCATGTCGTCAACGGTGACGGTCTTGGTACTGGCCACATGCCAGCCGGTGATCCGATAGGCGGCGTCCTGCCAGTTCAGGCAGGCATTGGTGCACACATTGTTGCTAGCCGTGTACTTGAAGCAGCTCTCCACCGGGATTCCCACATCCCGGAGAAAGTTCGAAGCGACCCCAATGGAACCGCTGGTGCAGGAACCAGCGCCGCTGCAGGACACCAGGGTCTGCTCGGAAAGGTCGATCGGGAGGCCGCCCGTGCTGATCATGGCCTGGGATTCGAGGCCGGCGGCAGTGGCGAAAGCCCAGCAGCTGCCGCAGGAGCCCTGGTTCTTGACCGGGGAGACGTAGGCCGTGCCCTCGACATTGCGCCAGTCGAGGGTGCCGTTGAGGCCGGTGACCTGGGGAATCGGAGCCGCCACGTCCGACGAAAGCGAGGCCGCCATCAGGTCCTCGAATTCCTCCCCGCCAAGCCGCTTTTTCTTCTCTTTCAGGGACAGTCCGGAAACGGAGGTCTTGTCGGCGTGCCACCGGGCGTTTTTGGCCTTGATCATCTGCCGGATGTTTTCGACCTCTTCGTCGGGTTGGGCGAAAACCGCCGTGGCGCCGAACGCCAGGAAAAGCACCAGCGTCAGACTCATCAATTTTTTCAATCCACTTACTGAAACCATGGTTGTCTCCTTGTATATTCCTCAGGGGAGAATTCGGACCTTGAGTTCGAAGCGGTCCGAAGCTTCTTCCGGACCTTCCCAGGGCCTGCGATGCAAAAAACGGATGGAGGGATTCCCTTCCTTCTTCGCCCGGATCCGCCATTGCCGGGTGACCGGGGCGCCGGTGACGTCGCCGGGCTGCGGTTCCTCCAGGGTGTCCACCTGCACGATTTCGAAGGAAGTCTCGTCGAGTTCCGATACCACCCATTCGTAGCCGGCCGACCCCAGCTGCTCGAGCTCGACCACAAACAGGCCGCCTTTTCTCACCTTGATTTCGCGGTTATTGAACTGTTTGTCGACGACGATGACGGGACCGTTCTGTTCCCCGTCCGCCTGTGAGACCTCAGCCTGGGTTTTCGCGCCGGTGTCCTGGTTCATGCTGGTCCTGTTTTGAGCGCAGGCTGCGGTGGTGGCGAACAAGAGCCCCGATAGTGCGGTTATCATAAAGAAAGAGTGGGAGTTACCCGACTTCATACATCCCTCCGAAAAGGCCCGGCGGCCAATCGGCCGCCGTCCCCGGACCGGTTTCCGGGGACGCTGAACTTATCGGACGGAAGCGCGGGGGCTGTGTGACGGATGTCACCCGAATGAACTATTCCATTAATTTTTTCGTAAAAACGGGCTTGGGAAGGAGTCAAGGAAGTGAAGAATGGGAAAGGAAGCCCCCGGGTCCGGTCGCCTCACGTGATGGATTCGGGCGGCCGGACCCGAGGGGGGTGACAATTCACAGCCATAAAACAGCGGATAATTTCAGTTCCTTATCCGTTTCCATTTCTCACCTCTGCGATTGAGACTTCAATACACTGACGCTTTCCCGTATCGGACAGGGGGAGGATGCGGGTGTGACTCCAGTCACCGAACTGTTGATTTCCTGCCATGGGCTTGTTTTGGCCGGAGTGCTGGAGAAAATTACCCCTGCGCGGATTTCATGGTTCCCTGGACGCCAAAGCATTATAATATTTCCTATGAAAAAGAGAATGTGCGGGAATGCCGACCCGAAGCGGCTACCGGAGCGGATGACCGAAGCCGGAAGCAGGATCTCGAAGCGGAGGAAGGAGCAGATCCCTTCGTTTTCGGTTTCGAAAAATGCGCCCCCGTTGACGCCGGAAATGGTGCGGGAGGCCGACGAGGATTGCCCAGCCTACCAGAATTGATACTGGCTGCGGGTGACGACCCAGAGGGCGAGCAGGAGATTGGTGACGGCATGGGCCGTGATCGCGTCCCCCAGCCGGTTCTTGTAGAGGACCAGGCCCTGGTAGGCCAGGGCGCAGAGGATGCCGGGGAGCCACTCGAAGTGGCCGATCCCGAAGACGACGGCGGTGATCGCGAGGGCGCGCACGCTGAAGTGCCGGAGCGGGACACCCAGGAAATCGGGCCGGACCAGGTAGCGGTAGACGAAGGAGCGGTAGAAGACCTCTTCGAGCGGCGGGACCACGAGAGTGGAGCCGAGGGTGCGGACGGCGATGTAGAAGAGGGCGAGCAGACTGCCGGGACCGTAGGCGGCGGAAGGGTTAAAACCGCTGGAGCGCTCGGCCAGGAGCGGGTAGTGCCCGTCGAGCCCTACCCAAAGGGCGAAAACCCCCGCCCCGACCACGACCGCCTCCCAGGAAAATTTCCATCTCATTTCCCGGACGTATGGGCGCATCACCCAGAGGCACCAGGCGCCGAGCGCGGTCTTGAGCGCGTAGACCCAGTATTGCGAATCGGGGCCCAGGCGCCCCTGGAGCATGGTCAGGGCGGCGAAGAGGGCGAAGGGAAGGACGCGGACCAGGAGGGGTGAAGCCGTTATTTTATTGAACATAGCAAGATCCTATTCTATCCTCGTGACTTATCGGCGGCAACCGGAGATACTTGATTTCTTTGCATCCTCCGATAGGAACGATAAACTGCCTGGGGAGAAAATAGCGGATGTTTTCCAAAAAGATCGCGTGTATCGGCGCGGGGTATGTGGGGGGGCCGACGATGGCCGTCATCGCCCTGAAATGCCCCGAGTACAAGGTGCAGGTCGTGGATGTCAGCGCAGAGCGGATCGGGGCGTGGCAGAGCGACCGGCTGCCGATCTACGAGCCGGGGCTCGACGAGGTGGTGCGGAAGGCCCGCGGGCGCAACCTGTTCTTCTCCACCGACATCGACGCGGCGATCCGGGAATCGGACATCATCTTCGTTTCGGTCAACACCCCGACCAAGACTTTCGGCGAAGGGGCGGGCCGGGCGGCCGACCTGCAGTACTGGGAAAAGGTGGCGCGCCAGATCCTGCGGGTTGCCGATTCCCCCAAGATCGTGGTGGAGAAAAGCACCCTCCCGGTCAAAACCGCCCGGACGATGGAGCAGATCCTCAACGCCAACGGGAAGCGATTCGAGGTGATCTCCAACCCCGAGTTCCTGGCCGAGGGGACGGCCATCGCCGATCTGCTCCACCCCGACCGCGTCCTGGTCGGTTCGCGCGAGACACCGGAAGGGCTCCGGGCCCGGCAGGAGGTGGTCGACATCTACGCCAACTGGATCCCGAGGGAACGGATCCTCACCAGCAACGTCTGGAGCGCGGAGCTGTCCAAACTGGTGGCCAACGCCTTCCTGGCCCAGCGCATCTCTTCGATCAACAGCATCTCGGCCCTGTGCGAGAAGACCGACGCCGACGTTGGCGAGGTGGCGCGCGCCATCGGGATGGACGGCCGGATCGGCGCCCGGTTTTTAAACGCCAGCGTCGGCTTCGGCGGCTCCTGCTTCAAAAAGGATATCCTGAACCTGGTCTATATTTCCGAATCGTACGGACTCGAGGAGGTGGCGCGCTACTGGGAATCGGTGCTCGATATCAACGAATACCAGGAGGCGCGCTTCGTCCGCACCATGATCCGCGAGATGTTCAACACCATCGTGGGCAAGCGCATCGCCCTCTTCGGCTTCGCCTTCAAGGCCGACACGAGCGATACGCGCGAGTCCCCCGCCATCCACGTCGCCCGCAAGCTGCTCGAAGAAAGAGCGAACCTGGCCGTGAGCGACCCGAAGGCGCTCGCGAACGCAAAGATCGATCTCGCGGGGCTCGAGGGGGTGGATTTCCTGGAGGACCCGTACGAAGCCGCCCGCGGGGCGCACGCCGTGGCGGTCATGACCGAATGGGAGATGTACCGCGGGCTCGACTGGGAGAAGATCTACGCCTCGATGGAAAAACCGGCGTTTCTGTTCGACGGGCGCAACCTGCTCGACCACGCTCGGCTTCACCAGATCGGCTTTAACGTCTACCCGCTGGGGAAGCCGGCGCTGAAGCACCTTTGACTCCCGGAGGAATCATCGCCTTGTCACCGGCGCGCTCCCTTCGAAATCGCCTCGTCCATCTCCTCCAGGCCGAGCCTGCGCGCAGGCTTCGGAACCATCCCCTTCAGGCTTTTCAATGATTCCAGGAGCGGGATCACCTCCAGCCGTCCGTCTTCCCTCACCACGAACCGCAGCCGGGTCCCCGGTTTGATCCGGAGCTTTTTCCGGGCTTCTACGGGGATGGTGACCCGCCCCCTGGAGGTGACGGTGGATGTCATACAGGATCCCTCGATTTGCAGCTTTTGGTCCTTCCCAGTGTAGAGAAAAATCTGCCGGGATTCCATGGTTTCCATGGAATCCCGGCATTGGGTCTAGGCCTTCCAGACCTGCCCGGGGCGGGTGGGGATCCCGTCCATGGCGTTGCGGGCGTCGACGATGCAGTCGGCGTGCTCCGCCAGGTCCCGGTAGTTGACGGCCTCGTGCTGGGTGGAGATGAGGACCACGTCGAAGGCGCGGAGCGCCTCGGGGGTCCAGGCGATCGAGCGGGTGCCGGCCCAGTGCGAGTGCTCGCGCGAGGGGCGGATGACGGGGACGTGCGGGTCGTAGTAGCTGAGTTCGGCCCCGCGCCTCGAGAGCAGGTCCATCAGGACGTAGCTCGGGCTCTCGCGGTCGTCGTCCACGTCGGCCTTGTAGGCGATCCCCAGGATCAGCACCTTCGAACCGTTGAGCGCCTTGCGCCGGGAGTTGAGCGCCTCGGCCACCCGGTGCACCACGTAGTTGGGCATCGAGGTGTTGACCTCCCCCGCCAGCTCGATGAAGCGGGTGTTCTGGCCGTACTCGCGCGCCTTCCAGGTCAGGTAGAAGGGGTCGATCGGGATGCAGTGCCCTCCCAGCCCCGGCCCGGGGTAGAAGGGCATGAAGCCGAAGGGCTTGGTCTTGGCCGAGCGGATCACTTCCCAGATGTCGATGTCCATCGCCTCGTAGACCACCTTCAGCTCGTTGACCAGGGCGATGTTGACCGCGCGGAAGGTGTTTTCCAGCAGCTTGGTCGCTTCCGCCGCGCGGCAGCTCGACACCGGGACGATGGTCCGGATCGCCTTCCCGTACAGGGCGGAGGCCTTTTTGAGGCATTCCGGGGTATAGCCCCCCACCACCTTGGGGATCAGCGCCACCTTGCTGTCGGGGTTGCCCGGGTCTTCGCGCTCGGGGGAGAAGGCCAGGTGGAAATCCTCCCCCGCCTTCATCCCGGACCCTTCCTCCAGGACCGCGCGCAGGTCCTCGTCGGTGGTCCCGGGGTAGGTGGTCGATTCTAGCACCACCAGGCACCCCTTGGCCATGTGGGGGGCGATCGCCTTCCCAGTTTCGACGATGTAGCTGATGTCGGGCTCGCGGTTCTTGTTGAGGGGGGTCGGCACGCAGATGATCACGGCCTCGCTCTCCCGCACCCGGCTGAAATCGTCCGAGGCGCTGAAGGTCCCGGCCTTCACGACCGCGGCGATGTCGGCCGCCTCGATATGCTTGATGTAGCTCCTGCCCGCGTTACACGCCTCGACCTTGGCCCGGTCCACGTCGAGGCCCAGGACCTCGACCCCCGCCCGGGCGAACTGCAGCGACAGCGGCAACCCCACGTATCCCAATCCCACCACGGCTATCTTCATGAATGGTTCCTTTCCTATCAGTGCCTGGCCTGTAGTGCACGGCCAACGATCATATCGGCAGGAGCGCGTCCCGCATGCATTTTTTGCCCGCGTCCCGGCTTTCGGGCCGGTGGGGTATTGTAGCAACCCCGCAATGGAAATTGGAATCTATTACGGGCGGCCTTGGATTCGAAAGATCGTTCAAGTAAACTGCCTTCCGGTCCGAAAAGCCTGTCGAAAGCCAAAGGAGAAGGGATGAAGATACTTCACGTCGTCGGCGCGCGCCCCAATTTCATGAAGGTGGCGCCGGTCGAGGCGGCCCTGGCCCGCCGCGGCGGGGTCCGTCAGACGATCGTACACACGGGGCAGCACTACGACGCCGCCATGAGCGACGTCTTCTTCCGCCAGCTGGGGATCCCGGCCCCCGATTTCAACCTCGAGGTCGGCTCGGGGAGCCACGCCGGGCAGACGGCCGAAATCATGGTGCGGATCGAGCGGGTGATCCTCGACGTCCGCCCCGACCTGGTGCTCGTCTACGGGGACGTCAATTCCACCGTGGCCGCCGCCCTCGTTTGCGCCAAGCTCCTGGTCCCCGTCGGACACGTCGAGGCGGGGCTGCGCTCGTTCGACCGGACGATGCCCGAGGAGGTCAACCGCGTCCTGACCGACCGGGTGGCCGATCTCCTCTTCACCCCGTCGGCCGACGGCAACGAGAACCTGGTGCGGGAGGGGGTGGCGCCGGAGCGGATCCACCTGGTCGGCAACGTGATGATCGACACCCTGGTGCGCCTCCTGCCGCAGGCGGTCCCGCCCCCCCATGCCGACAAGAGCTACGCCCTGGCCACGCTCCACCGCCCGTCGAACGTGGACGACCCGGAGGGGCTCGGCGCCATCATCGGGGCGCTCAACCGGATCGCCGCCGAAATCGACATCGTCTTCCCCGTCCACCCCCGCACGCGCCGGATGCTGGGACAGATCGGGGGGCTCGAGCTTTCGGGCCGGCTGCGCCTGGCCGACCCGGCCGGCTACCTGGAGTTTCTGGGGCTGCAGCGGCACGCGGCCTTCATCATCACCGATTCCGGCGGCATCCAGGAAGAGAGCACCTACCTGGGAGTCCCCTGCCTGACCGTGCGCGAAAACACCGAGCGGCCCGTCACCGTGACCGTGGGGAGCAATATCCTGGTGGGGCGCGACATGGAGCGGCTCGAAGCCGAGGCGCGCAAGATCCTCGCGGGCGAGGCGAAATCGGGGTCGGTGCCCCCGCTCTGGGACGGGAAAGCGGGGGAGCGGATCGCGGAGGTGGTCTCCGGGGGGGCGCGGTAAGCCCCTACTGCGCCAGGCCCCTGTAGACCATGAAGAAGACCACCGCGATCAGGACGATGGCCGAGACGGCATAGGGGACCAGGCGGCGGAACCACCCCGATCTGAAACCGGCCGAATTTTCCTCCCCCCGCAGGCTCCGGGCGGCGCGGCGCACCAGGCGCGGCGTGATCGTGCCCGCCCGCTCCTGGTACCCCCCCAGCAGCGCCCGGTCGGTGATGAGGTTGATCAGGCGCGGGTAGCCGCCGGAGTGGCGCCAGATGGAGCGGAAAGCGCCGGTGCCGAAGCGGAGGCGGGGAGCGCCGCCGGCCACCGCGATCCGCCGCCGGATGTAGCGCTCGGTATCCTCCCGCGAAAGCGGCTTGGTCTCGAACCGGACGGAGATCCTCTGGTTGAGCTGCCGCAGCGTGGGGGACTTCAGTTTCCGGTCCAGTTCCAGCTGCCCCACGAAGATGATCTGCAGCAGTTTCTTCTTCGCCGTCTCGAGGTTCGACAAAAGCCGCATCTGCTCGAGCAGGCCGAGCGACATGTTCTGCGCCTCGTCGATGATGAGGACGGTGAAGATGTCCTCCTCCGCGCGCCGGGCCAGGAACATGTTGAGCCGGTCGAGCAGCTGCTTCTTGGTCATCCCCCGCATCCACTCGGTGTCGAAGATCCGCTCGAGGGGGTCGCCGGGTTGCTCCCCGGGCTCTTCCGGGCGCACCCCCAGGTCCTGCAGGATCGACTTCAGGATCTCGATCTCCGACAGCATCGGGTTCTGGATCAGGGCGGTGCGGATGTCCCTGCGCGCGAGCCTCTCGAGCAGGGCCCAGCAGAGGGTGGTCTTGCCGGTGCCGATGTCGCCGACCACCACCGCAAACCCCTCCCGGCGTTCGATGCTGTAAAGGATCTGCTCGATCGCCCCCTTGCTCCGCTGGTTCAGGAAGAGGAAGGAGGGGTCGGGGGTCAGGTTGAAGGCCGGTTCCCTGAGGCCGTAGAATTTCTCGTACATGAGATAACTCTATCGGCACCGGTGCGCGGAATCAATATTTTGAAAAAGCGGATTGTGCTATCATCGCCCCCATGATAGTTCGAATCCTGATTCTGCTCGTGTTATGCGTCCCTCCCCTGTGCGCGCAGACGGCCGACAACGTGCTCGTGGTCATGAACCAGGCCAGCCGCGATTCGATCCAGACGGGGCTCTATTACGCCGAAAAGCGCGGCATCCCCAAATCGAACGTGATCGCGGTCCGGACCACGGAAGGGGAGACCGTTTCGCGCGAGGATTTCGACCGCCAGATCGCCGCCCCCATAGGCACCTACCTGACACGGCAGGGGGCCCAGGACCGGATCCTGTACATCGTGCTGGCCCGGGGAATCCCCCTGCGGATCGAGGGGAGCGGGGGACCGACGGGAACCGCGGCGGGGGTAGACTCCGAACTGGCCCTCCTTTACCGCCGTTTGACGGGCGAGCAGGTCCGCTCGGAGGGGCCGGTGCCGAACCCCTACTTTCTGGGCGACGCCCCCCTGGAGGAGGCGAAACAGTTCCGGCACGCCGAACACGACATCTACCTGGTCAGCCGGCTCGACGGCTACAACCTGGAGGAGACCAGGGGATTGATCGACCGGGGGGCGGCCCCCTCCCGTGAGGGGAAGATCCTGCTCGACGCGAAGGGGACGCCCGATCAGAAGGGGGACGTCTGGCTCAAGGCGGCGGCCGACCGGCTGGCCGCCCTGGGGATGGGGGACCGGGTGGTGCTCGAGGAAACCGCCGAGGCGCTGACCGCCACCGGAAGGGCGCTGGGGTACTACTCCTGGGGCTCCAACGACCCCGCGGTGCGCCGGCGCCGGCTCGACTTCGACTTCGCCCCGGGCGCCCTGGCGGGCACCTTCGCGGGGGCCGACGGCCGTACCTTCGCCGAATCGGACCGGCCGTGGAGCCTGGCCGAAGCGGAGGGGCCGCCCACCCTGGCGGCCGATTTCATCCGCGGCGGCGTCACCGGCGTGGGCGCCCACGTCGCCGAACCCTTCCTCGAGGGGACGGTCCGGCCCGACATCCTCTTTCCGGCGTACGTCTCCGGCTTCAACCTGGTGGAATCGTTCTACCTGGCCACCCCTTACCTGGGCTGGCAGACCGTCATCGTGGGGGACCCGCTCTCGGCCCCATTCCGCACCGGCAGCCTCGCCGCCGCGGAGATCGACCGGGGACTCGACCCGCAGACCGAACTGCCGGCCGACTTCGGCCCCCGGCGCCTCAAGACCCTCTCCGCCCGGGCCTACTCGAGCCAGGGGATCCACCCGGAAACCACCCGGCTGACGATCCTGGCCGACGCGCGCATGCAGCGCCAGGACCGGGCCGGGGCCATCCAGGCGCTCGAGGAGGCCGTCGCGAGGGACGAGCGCCTGGCGGCGCCCCGCCTCCTCCTGGCGGGCCTTTACGAAACGGCCGGGGAGCACGACAAGGCCATCGCCCTCTACCGCCGGCTGCTCGAACTCGCCCCGGACAACGCCGTGGTCCTGAACAACCTGGCCTTCGCCCTGGCCGTGCGGAAGAACGACCTCGAGGAGGCGCTCCCGATGGCGGAAAAGGCCTACGCCCTGTCGAAGCAGAACCCGAGCGTGGCCGACACCCTGGGCTGGATCCACCACCTGATGGGGCAAAACGACCGGGCGGTCGAGCTGCTCGAAGAGGCGGTCCGGGGGCAGTCGCGCAATGCCGAACTCCACCTGCACTTCGCCATCGTCAGCGCCGAAACCGGTGACACGCTCGCGGCCGAGGTCGCCCTCCAGCGCGCGCTCGAGATCGACCCCAAGCTGGAGCAGCGGGAGGAGGTCCGGAAGCTCCGGCTGAAACTCCAGCCGGCGCCCTAGCCCGCATTATTCATGAGGGTACGTCGCGAGGCGGCGCAGGTGGGTGTGGATACAAGGCGCGAGCCGGGAGGATTCCGCAGGCGTACTCACAGTACGTCGAGGAATCCGACCAAGCGCAACGCGGTGGACATGCCCGATTGCACCGACGCAGCAGGAGCCTCATGAATAATGCGGGCTAGCTCCCGGTTTCACAAACGCCGCGGAATGCGGTAACCTTTGAGTTTTGCCCTGGAGCGGAATGCCGATGCGTAAAATCCTCATCCCGGCCGCCGTCGTGGTCCTCGTCGGCGCCGTCGTCGCGATGCTGCTCCTCGACCGGAACTCGGACGCCCCGCAGTACCAGACCGCCCGCGCGGCGCGCCACGATCTCCGGCTGGTGGTCAACACCAACGGCATCATCGAACCGGTGGACCGCAGCGAAGTCTATGCCCCCGTCGACGGGGTGGTGGCCGGGATCCCCGTGACGGAAGGGGCGCGGATCGCCCGCGGGCAGACGCTGGTCGAGCTGGAATCGGCCGAGACCCGCACGGCCCTCGCCGACGCCCGGACCGCGCTGCTGGAGGCGAGGCGGCAGGCCGAGCGGGTCGAAACCGGGCCGCCGGCGGAGGAGATCACGGTCGTCGAGGCCTCGATCGCGGAAGCCGCCCTCGCCCTCGAGCGCACCCAAAAGGATCTCGCCGTGGAGGAGGGCCTGCTGGCCAGGGGGGCCGTGACGCGGGCCTCGGTGGAGGCGCTTGCCAGGGAGAGGGACCGGCTCAGGCTGCGGATCGAGGGACTCGAGCGGCAGAGGCGGGACCTGGCCCATCGTTATTCGGCCCAGGAGAAGGAGTGGGAGCGGGCGAAGGTGCAGGAACTGGCCCGGCAGGTCGAATACCTGGAGCGGCAGATCGGGATGGAGTCGGTGCGGGCGCCGAGGGAGGGAGTGCTTTTCGCCCTCGAGGTCAAGCCGGGCGCCCATGTCGCCAGGGGCCAGCTCCTGGCCCGGATCAACCAGCCGGGCCGGGTGCGGCTCCGGGCCTACGTGGACGAGCCCGACCTCGGCAGGATCGCCGAGGGACAGCCGGCGCGGATCGAGTGGGACGGGCTGGCGGGCCGGCACTGGAACGGAGCGGTCGAAAAACCGGCCGAACAGGTGGTGGACCTCGACAACCGCACGGTCGGCTACGTCCTCTGCTCCATCGAGGGGGAGCCGAAGGAACTGATCCCCAACCTCAACGTGAAGGTCGAGATCACCACCGAACGGAAGCCGGGCGCGCTCACCGTCCCCCGCAGCGCCGTCTTCAGCCTGGACGGGAAGCGCGCGGTCCTGGTCCTGGAGGGGCCGAAGGCGGTCGTGCGCACGGTCCTCCCGGGCCTCGTCACCGCCGAGGAAATTGAAATTCTGGAGGGGGTCCGGGAGGGGGAGGTCGTGGTGACCAATCCGCTCGACCTGAATCCCGGCCGGCCGGCATCCTGATGAAGTCCGCGCTGCCTGTCTTCGAGATCCTCCGCACCGCGAGCCAGGCGCTCCTGCGCAACTGGGGGCGCGCGGTGCTGACGTCCCTCAGCATGGTCGTGGGCACCGCCTCGCTCGTGCTGGTCGTCATCGCCGGGATCAGCGGCCGGGCCTACACCCTGGAGCAGATCCAGGGAGTGGGGACGAACCTGATCTCCATCAACAACGAGTCGGCCCCCACCGCCGACCGCCTCAACCCGGGGGACGTCGAGGCGATCCGCAGCGAGGTCCCCGGGGTCGGGAGCGTGGCCCCCCTCGTCACCAGTTTCCCCACCCTGACGCTCGACGGGGTGTCGCGCCGTGTCACCCTGATCGGGACGACGCCCGAGTATCGCGAGGTGCGCAACCTGCGCCTGCTCGAGGGGACCTTCATCGACGACGACGACATGCGGCTGCGGAGCAAGGTGTGCGTGATCACCGAACCGTTCCACCGGCGCCTGGCGCGCGACCCCTTCTACGACGGCTCGATCACCCTGCACGGCATCCGCTTCGCCGTCGTCGGCATCTTCGGCGAAAGGGCCAACACCTTCGGGCAGACGGAGGTGAGCGAATACAGCGCCGTCATGCCGCTCCCCGTCGTCCGCTATTTCAAGCCGGACGACACGATCGACAGCATCTACGTCTCCGCCGAAAACATGGGGGTGGTCCCCGAAGTCACGGAGGAGATCGAGCGGCTGCTGATCGCCCGGCACCGCGACCAGGATTTCTACAGCGTCATCAACCTCGCCAGCATCCTGGAGGCCGCGGGGAAGATCAGCCTCGGCCTGACCCTGGTCCTCCTGGTGATCGCGGCCATCTCGCTGGTCGCGAGCGGCATCAGCATCATGAACATCATGCTCATCACCGTGACCGAGCGCACGCGCGAGATCGGGATCAAGAAGGCGATCGGCGCCCACCGCAAGGTACTGCTGACCGAGTTCCTGGTCGAGGCCCTGATCCTCAGCAGCGGCGGGGGCCTGGTGGGGATCCTCCTCGGGGTGGCCGCCCCCTTTTCCGTCCGCTTTTTCGCCCCCGACATCCGGATCCAGATCCCCGCCCTGGCCGTCGTCTTCGGTTTCGCCGTCACGCTGCTGGTGGGCCTGACCTTCGGCATGCTCCCCGCGCTGCGGGCCTCGCGCATGAACCCGGTGGAAGCGCTGCGCTATGAATAAAAAGCTCGCCTGGGGCTTTTTCGGCCTCTACCTCGCCCTCTTCGGGAGCTACTGCGGCCTGGAACTGGACACCTACGTCACCGACCTCCCCTTCTTCCAGGCGAGCACCCTGGTCCTTTTCCTCAACATCCTCTGCGTCGTCCTGGCGCCGGTCGCGGTCTACCTCCTCTTCGCCTCCATCCCGCGGCTCTGGCGCCGCCGCGCGGTCCGCGTCGCGGTGCGCACGCTCGGGGCCGTCTACTTTCACTTCATCCTCTTCCTGGCCGTCTACAAGTCGGTACGGAAGGTCGATTTCGATTTTTACTTCATGTGGTACAACCTCGCCGACACCCTCCCGGCGCTCTGGAAGCTCTTCGCCCCCTGGTTCCCGGTGGTCCTCCTCCTCATCGCCCTCTTCGCCCTCTTCCAGAAGCACGCCTACGCGCCGCTGGTGCGCCGGCTCGAGCACGCCCCGCGCTCCCTGGCCCTGGGGCTCGGGGGGGTCATCGCCCTCTCCGCCCTCAGCCAGGCGATGACGATCGATTCGGTCCGGGGCTCCGCTTCCGGGTTCGTCTATTCCAGTTTCCTCAGCGACCGGAGCCTGCGCGACGAATACGCCGCGCTCTACGGCCGCCATATCGAGCGCCTCCGGTCCGAGACGCCCCGACCCGGCGCCCGCTTCTCCCCCGGCGCGCTGGGGGACGCGGTCTTCGTCGTCAAGCAGGAGAGCTTGAGCGGCCTCCTGACCGGGTCCCGGGTCACGCCCGAGCTGATGCGGGCGGCGCGCGACGGCGTCCTCTTCCCCCGGACGTACGGCAACGCGGTCCAGAGCCTGCGCGGCTACGAATGCGTCCTCTGCGGGGTCCCGCCGGGCGCGGCCGGGGCGCTGGTGGACGAGTACGCGCCGGAGGAGATCGGGAAACTGACCTGCCTGCCGGAGGTGTTCCGCTCGCTCGGCTACCGCACCCTCTACTTCTTCGGCGGGAGCCACAACCCCCGCATCGTCCGGTTCGCCCGCTCGACCGGCTTCGACGAGGTGCTGTCCGACGAGATCATGCGGCCGGGGGACACCAGGTTCGACTGGGGTTACCGCGAGGACATCTTCTACCGCCGCGTCTTCGAGCACCTCGACACGCACTGCGCGGGGGAGAAGGTCTTCGTCTTCCTCGACACCGGAGCCACCAACCACACCCCCTTCGAAGTGCTCGACGAAGCGCTCCTGGACCGAATCCCCTACCCGGAACCGGAAACATTCGAGGAGAGGCTGTCGAACACCACCTTCGTGCAGGACGCCTATTTCGGGCTCTGCTACGACCTCTTCCGCGAGCGCTTCGGCGCGCGCGGGTCGCTCGTGGCCGTCAGCGACCACTCCTGGCCGATCCCGGCCCACGAAAACAACATCTACAACGAGCGCGGGGCCTGGGAGGAAAACTTCCTGATCTCGCTCCTCTTCGTCCCCCCGGGCGGGGACGGCCGCTTCGCCGCCGGCGCCGAGGTCCCGGAGCGCTTCAGCCAGATGGACCTGCTGCCGACCATGCTCGACCTGCTGGGGATGGAGCACGCGGGGCTGCTGGGGGAGTCGTTCGCCCCCTGGCTGCTCGTGGATGGGGCCCGGGCAAAACCCGCGAAGGCCAAGCTCTCGATCCAGCCCTACGGCGGGGGCTACATCTCGCTCGTGCGCTACCCGGAAAAGGTCCTCTTCGACGTGCTCGGGCGGGATGTCGCCGTCTACGACCTCGCCCGGGACCCCGGGGAGAGATCCCCCGCGGGAGGCGATCTCGAGGAATACCTCCCGCTGATCCGTTCCTTTTTCGCCCTCCCATAGCCATAACCCCTTCCCCGCCGATTTTGAGCGCGCTCTGCCTGTTTCGGCCCGGATTCGACTAGGGTATAATGGCCGGGTCAACTCTGGCGATCGTGTGGGAGACCGGAATGGATCCAATGCTGTATGCAAGCACCAACGGGCAGACGCCGAAGGTCGGCCTGGCCCAGGCCCTGATGCAGGGGCAGGCGCCCGACAAGGGCCTCTACCTGCCGGTCGCCATTCCGCGCTTCGCCCCCGGGGAACTCCGCTCGCTCCGCGACCGCTCCTACCCCGAAATCGCCGCCGCCGTCCTGGCCAAGTTCGCGTCCCGCACCTTCCCGCCGGAAACGCTCGAGGTCATGTGCCGCGAGGCCTACGACTTCGACGTCCCGATCGAGCGGGTGGACGACCGCCGCCATGTCCTGCGCCTCGACCGGGGCCCGACCGCCTCCTTCAAGGACTTCGCCGGGCGGATGATGGGGCAGATGTTCGGCCGGCTGCGCCGGGACACGCCGGGGCGGCTGGTGATCCTGACCGCCACGAGCGGGGACACCGGGAGCGCGGTCGCCCACGCCTTCTACCGGATCCCGAAGATCGAGGTCATGGTGCTCTTTCCCCCCGCCGAGGTCAGCCCGCGCCAGCGGAAGCAGATGACGACCCTCGGGGAGAACATCACCGCCGTGGGGGTCGAGGGGAAGTTCGACGACTGCCAGGCGCTGGTCAAGCAGGCGTTCACCGACCCGACCCTCGCCGGGGTGCAGCTGACCTCGGCCAATTCGATCAATATCGGGCGGCTGCTGCCGCAGATCGTCTACTACGTCTACGCCGCCGTCCGCCTCGCCCCCGAAGGCCCGATCCTCTTCTCCGTCCCCTCGGGCAACTTCGGCAACATGATGGGGGCGCTGCTGGCCGCGCGCATGGGGGTGCCGGTCGAGAGGATCATCGTCGCCACCAACCGGAACGACGAGGTGCCGCGCTTCATGGAGACCGGCAGGTACGAAAAAATCGTCCCGTCGCGCCACTGCATCTCCAACGCCATGAACGTGGGGCACCCGAGCAACTTCGCCCGAGTCTTCTCCCTCTTCGGGGGCTGGCTGGACGAGACGGGGACGGTCCGCCGGATGCCGGACATGGAGGGGATGAGGGAGCTGCTCTGGGCCTCGAGCGTCAGTGACGAGGAGACGCGCGAGACGATCCGGCGCGCCTGGCAGGAGCGCCGCCTGCTGCTCGAGCCGCACGGCGCGGTCGGCTGGCTCGGGCTGGAGCGCTACCTCGGCGCGCACCCCTCCTCCGCCGTCGCCGTCTGTGTCGAGACGGCGCACCCGGCCAAGTTTCCGGAAGAGATCGAGCGCCTGCTCGGCTTCACGCCCGAGGCGCCCCCGAGCCTGGCCGAACTGGAACAGAAGGACGAACGCTTCCTCACCATGCCGGCCGATTACGGGGCCTTTCACCGGCTGATCCTGGACACCTACCGCCCATGAAATACGTCATCTTTCTCGGCGACGGCATGGCCGACTACGCCGTCCCGGAACTCGGGGGGAAGACCCCGCTGATGGCCGCCCGCACGCCGGCGATGGACCGGATCGCGCGGGAGGGGCGCACCGGGCTCGTGGAGACGATCGCCCCCGGGATGCTGACCGGGTCGGCCATCGCCAACCTCGCCGTGCTCGGCTACGACGCCCGCGCCCTCTTCGAGGGGACCGAGGGGCGGGGGGTGCTCGAAGCCGCCAGCCTCGGCGTCGAGCTCGCCGATGACGACCTGGCGCTGCGGGTGAACCTGATCTGCATCGAGGATGAAAAGATCCGCAGCCACTCCGCCGGCCACATCCCGAGCAAAGACGCCCACCGGCTGATCCGCGACCTCGACGCCCACTTTGCCGACTGGCCCCTGCGCCTCCATCCCGGCCTCAGCTACCGCCACCTCCTGGTGGTCCCGGGCGGCGAGTTCCGGCTGGAGTGCTTCCCCCCCCACGACCACGTGGGAGTCCCCTACCGGGAGCTGGCGGTCCGGCCGATGACGCCCGCGGGGGAGGAAACGGCCGCGCTCCTGAACCGCCTGGTCGAGGAATCGAAAAAATTCCTCGCCGACCACCCGGTCAACCGGGGGCGCCGGGCGGAGGGGAAGCAGCCGGCCAACGCCCTCTGGCCCTGGGCCCCGGGCAAAAAGCCGATCATGCCGACCATCGAGGAGCGCTTCAGCGTGCGCGGCGCCGCGATCACGGCCGTCGACCTCATCAAGGGGCTCGCCATCTACGCGGGGATGACGCCGATCGCGGTGGAGGGGGCCACGGGCCTCTACGACACCAATTACGAGGGGAAGGCCCGGGCCGCACTCGAGGCGCTCGAGGAGGTCGACTTCGTCTACATCCACGTCGAGGCCGCCGACGAGGCGGGGCACGAGCGCGACCTCGAGCTCAAGATCCGCTGCATCGAGGACCTCGACCGGCGCCTGATCGGACCGGTCCTGGAAGGGCTCGAGCGGCGGGGGTGGGAGAGCACCGTGGCGGTCCTGCCCGACCACCCGACCCCCATCGCCACCGGCAACCACACCCGCGAGCCGGTGCCGGTCGCCATCCGCGCGCCGCGCCTCGCGCCCGACCCCGTCGTATGCTTCGACGAGGAGAGCGTCCGATCGGGCGCCCTCGGCCTGATGAAGGGGGCGCGCTTCATCGAGACCTTCTTCTCGGCGGGGAAATCCTAGACTGCGCGGATCCAGCCGGGATGATGCACCCGCTCATCCGCCCAACCGCCGCCTGATGAGCCTTTCCAGCAGCACATCCTCGATATTGCGGCGGGAATCGAGAACCGCCGTAACATACACCGTGGAATCGGCTATTCTATAAATAATTCGCCAGGGCAGCACGATGATCTCGCGATAGAGAGAGCTACCATGCAACTTCAATTCGGGCACAACCCTTCCGCGATCGGGAAAGGCATAAAGATCGGCCGCCTTCCCTTTGATTCTCTCCAGTATTCGCAGCGCCAGGGAGGGATTTTCCTGCGCCAGGTAATCCACCACCCGCTTCAGGTCTTCCTGCGCCGATGCCGTCCACTGAACAGAGTATTTGCGGGCCATCTTTCCCGATTTTTCCGCCACCGGATCACCGGCTAAGCATTTTTTTTACCGAATCTTCAATTGAGGCAAAGACTTCGTCCTGGGATCTGACCTTTCCATCCCTGATATCGGACTCTCCTTCGGCCATAAGCTTCAGGATCCCGATGGCGTTGCGCATGCTCTCATAGCTTTTGGGATCCTGCAGCACGGCACGGGGCTCCCCGTTTTGCGTGATGATCACGGGACGCTGCGTTTCATTGATCTGATCGAGAAGGTCTGCTGCCCGGGATTTCAGGTAGGTCACGGGTTTGATGTCGTCGATTATGTTCATCTTTCCCTCACGGTCTTAATAACGTACCCTATTCAGACCGGTTAAGCAAGATAATGACAGGAGGTGGGCACTGACTTCACCTCGCATTCAAGTCCGTTCACCCGGTTTAAGGTTTCGGCTCCGAATAGTGGTATTCGTACTTGCCGGTGAGGGAGACCGCCATGCACAAAAACGGCTTGCGGAATTTCAGGGTCTCCATCGGGCAATGCCACACCCCCCTGGGAATGACGACGGCGGTGGGCACCGAAAAGACGTGGTCCTCCTCCCTCCCCTTCTCCCCGATCTTGAAGTTGACCTCCGCGCCCAGGTCCCCGATGTCGCGCGGGTCGGAGCCGATGAAGTAGACGACCTCGTCGTGGTCGTGGACGTGCGGCTCCCGCGAGAGCCCCAGCGGGCCCGCCTCGAGCCCGAACGCGTAGATGATGTTGCAGGGGAAGCCGTTGAGGAGGTCGGCGCCGGCGGCGAACATCGACATCTCCCCCATCTTCCGGACCGGGAGGGGGACCAGGCATTTCCCGTAGCGCGTCTTCCCGTCGGACGTCTCCCGCGACACGCTCCCGAGGAGCACCCCCGAATCGGCGCCCGGGGCGGCCAGCGCCCCGGAAGCGGCCGCCGCGGCCCCGCCCGAAGCGATCGCTTTCATGACCTTTCGTCTTGTTATCATGGGCAGCTCCTTTATCGACAACCTAACCTGCGCGCATCGACTGCCCGGGAGCCCTTCATTTCAAGGAGCAACTTAAGCAGTCAAGGATCCCGCTATCGCTGATCACCGATCTTGTTGCGCCAGCCTTGACTTCCAGGCATCGGGATGACGCCGGAAATGCATTATGGCAACAACCAGAATGCAGTCATCGCGAATCTGATAAACGACTCCGTACGGGTATCGCCTTGTGCGACATCGGCGGGTACGGATGGATAGAGGCGTCCAGGCTCCAGGGAAATGAACGATTCTACCTATCGTCTGCTTCACCTCAGAAGCAAATTCAAATCCGAGCCCTTCACGCTGATCGTTATAAAAGTCAACTGCTTGACGGAGTTCGCTCTCCGCCGTTGAGAGGATCTGCACCTTCATTTCCGCGGCTCACGATTCAGACGGTCAAAAACCTCTTGCACCGATGAGGCTGAGAGATCTCCTCTTTCGTAAGCGTCAATACGGTCTTCTGTTTCGGCAGCCCATGCCGCATCGACATCCCGCCGATCAGGAAAATCAAAACTCGCCAGGATTTCCTCGACAAGGAGGGCGCGCTCCATTGGCGGCAAGTCAAGAGCCTCCGCCAGAATCCTGCTGCTCTTATCAGACATATGGCTTCTCCATGAATATCCATTCAGAATACCATTCCGGCAGACAAAGAAAAATTGGCGGCTATTTCATTTTCACTGCAAGACAAATCCGGCAGCAGTATTCATTGAAAATAATAGAGGGCCGGCGGCTTCCGGCATCGGACATGCGCCGAAGCGGCTGTCCGATGCCGGGGGCCGATCCTTTCCGTCTTACTTTTTCGGGTAGTATTCCAGCAGCGACTCGGGCATGCCCCCCTCGGTGAGAACAACACGGTTCTTGAGGAGCCACTTCCCGTCCTGCTTGACCAGCTCGGACCTTTCACGCCCGTACTCCGTGATCTTCCCCTCGGTGGTCACCAGTTCCGCCTTGATGCTGTGCCAGAGGAAGGTGGCGACGGCCTTGTCCCCGTCGACATCGATCTTCATGTTCGTCAGCATCATCTCCGACACCCCCTCCGGTATGGCGGCGGCCGCTTTCGGCTTTTCCCCGCCGCCGCCTTCTATCCCGGCGTACATCGCCTTGATCTCCTCGATGCCGCTGGCCACCATGCCGTTGACCTCGAGCCTGCCGTCGGCCGTGAAGAAGGAAGCGAAATCGTGCCCGCTGTCGGGCCTGAACTGCGCGTAGTAATCGATGAACATGTCCTCGATGGCCGTGCGCTCCACCAGCGTGGTCAACTCCGGCGGCGTGGCCTGAGGCGCCGGGCCGCAGCCGGCCACGAGCCCCAGGAGGGCCAGGATACCCAGAAACCCGATCTTTCTCATTTCTTATTCTCCTTGCATGAACATGTGATTAAAGGGAGCAAATTCCTGCCTGCGTCGACAACCGCAACGGTGCCAGGTTCACACTCTTGCCTATGGGAGCATTCTAGCCGAAGATCGGGGCCCTAAATATCGTTTTTTGCTCGTAATACTCTATTGCGCAGTCATGGGCGGCGACTGCCGATCGACGCGATTCCGGGGATTGGGCTACACCGGGATTCTCGATTCGCAGGGGACGCCGGTCTGGCAGAAGCCGCAGCCATATCCATCCAGGCCGTAGTGCTTGGCGGCGTACTCCGAGGTCGCGTTGCACTGCTTGAGGCACGCCATCTTGTCGTGGCCCGCCTTGGTGACGGCGCCGGCCGGGCACCGGGTCGCGCACACCCCGCACCCTCCCGTGGCGTAGAACAGGCAGTAGGCGTGATGGTCCTTGTAGGGACGGGGCGTCGCCGGGACCTCGATCCGGGCCACCACCGAACCGCAGCGCATGGCCTTCCCCTTCGCGGTGATCAGGCCGTCGCACAACCCGAAGGTCCCCAGGCCGCCGGCGTAGGCGGCGTGCCGCTCGGACCAGGTCGAAGCGATGCCGTACCGCTGCGATTGCTCCATCTTGTAGCTCTTGGTAAGCACGGGAACGACGGCGGGGTGGCCCGCTTCCGTGAGGGTTTCGGCCACGAACCGCCGCAGCCCCTCGTTGAACTCCTCGCCGTAGATCCGGGCCCGGATCCATTTCTGCGAAGGGTCGGTCTTCTGCCGGCGAAGGTCCGCTTTGATCGCTTCCGTGTGGGGGAGCACCCAGGAAATGACGGCCAGTTCGCCGGGTTTCACGGCGACGTCCGGGAACTCCCTGCCGAAAATCTCGAGCGGGGTGAGGTGAAAGGGCCCCACATGCTCCTTGAAGGACTCGAAGATCGGGTCGTCCCCCCGCGCGAAACCGACCAGCGGCTCGTCCCACGCCTTTTCGTTTTCCGCGTTCCGGATGGAGTTGGCCGGGGAATTCGCGACCCGCTCGACGATGAGAGACCGGATCCAGGCGGCGGGATCCTGATCGCCCCCCGGCGCGGCGAAGAGGTCGAAACTCATCTTCCCGGCCACGCCGGCCAGGGTGGAGGCTTTCAGAAATTCCCTTCTATCCAGCTTGGTCTTCATACCAGGCTCCTTTCGCAGGCTCCATTATCGCGCGCCGGGGGCGGAAAAGCCAGCCGTCCTCAAATCCGCCCATTCATGAAGGTTCCCGGGGAGGGAGGGATCCGCTGCCGTTTTCGTCCGGGGTTATGAGGCATTCAATCGATTTCCAACACCTATTTTGCTCGACGGGACGCCCCGGGATCGCCTGTTCTGATCGGCAGGTGATTCATGCCGCCGGACGAGGGAAATCCTCAAGCGTGATCACCAGGCGTTTGCCCACGATGGCCGCCGCCCTCTGCATGGTGTCGAGCTGAACGCTGCTGTTTTCGGGATCGAGGAAACGCGCGATCTGGGTGCGGCTGGTTTGCAGCCGGCGGGCCATTTCCGCTTTGGATATCTTCTGGGCCTTCATGGCCTCGGACAGCTGCCAGGCGATGACACGCTTTATGGCATGACCCGTCACCTCTTCGTAGATCCCTTTCTCTCTTAAAAAATCGTCGAAGGACGTCCCGATCGTTCGCCGCTTCATTTTTCTACCTCCTTCCTGCGTTTCAGGGCGATTGCCAGATCGGCGGCTGGAATCTTGCCCTTCTTTTTCACAAAGCCGTGGAGCAGGAGCATAGTCCCCTCGTGAAAACAGAACAGGATGCGCGCGATCCGGTTCCCCGTAATCGTGCTGCGAACCTCGAACAACCCTTGTCCCATCGGCCGACACACCGGCATGCCCACGGGCCAGCCAAATTCAACAGTCCGGACATCGGCGCCGATAATGCGCCGGTCCTCCGGGAGCAGTTCCTTCAGCCAATCGCGGACAGGCTCACTTCCCGTTTCCGTGCGAAAGAAGGCTGCCGGAACGATTTTTCTCGAGAACCGGGGCATTGGCAAACACCCGTATCACAAATGTACCTTATAAGGTACATTTTGTCAACCGGTCATCAAGCAGGACGCGCCTTGCTACCCGGGCGGCTATTTCCGGATCAGGATGCGCGCGTCGACCACCCGGGCGCCGTTCCCCTCGGGGAGGACGATGAGCGGGTTGATGTCCATCTCCTCGATCTCGGCGAAATCGGTGACCAGCTGCGACAGGCGCAGCAGCGCGTCGGCGATGGCGTCCATGTCCGACGCCGGCTCGCCTCGGAAGCCCTTGAGGAGCTTCGCCCCCCGGATCCCCCGGATCATGGTGCGGGCGTCGAGTTCGCGGATGGGGGCCAGGCGGAAGATCACGTCGCGGAAGACCTCGACGTAGATCCCGCCGAGGCCGAACATCAGGAGGGGCCCAAAGTGGGGGTCCCGCTTCATCCCCAGGATCGTCTCCTTCCCCCGGCCGACCATTTCCTGCACGAACACGCCCCAGATCCGCGCCTCGGGCTGCGCCGCCGCGACCTGCGCGGTCAGTTCCGCGTACGCGCCCCGCACCTCCTCCTCCGAATTCAGGTCGAGCCGCACCCCCCCCACGTCCACCTTGTGGACGATGTCGGGGGAGACGATCTTCAGCACCACCGGGAAGCCGATCTCCCGGGCGGCCGCGGCCGCCTCCGCGCCGTCCCGGACGAAGCGGGAGCGGGAAACGGGGAGTCCGTAGGCGCCCAGCACCGCGTGCGCCTCCGGCTCCGGCAGAAAACTTCGCCGCTCGCGCGCGGCCCCGGCGAGGATTTCCCGGACGACGTCGGGCCGCACGTCGTCGAACAGGCGCAGGCCCGCGTGCGGGCGCTTGCGCCAGCGGACGTAATGGGCCATGGCGCCCAGGGCGCGCGCGGCGTCCTCCGGGAAGCGGTAGTGCAGGACACCCGCCTCGTCCAGGAGCCGGAGCGGACGCTCGATGTCGCCCGTGGCCATGTAGACCGCGAAAAGGGGCTTGTCGGTCTCCCGCGCCGCGCCGGCGACCACGCGCGACATCGCGCCGAGATCGGTGTTCATCTGGGGGACGACGATGACGATCACCTCGTCGACCCCGTCGTCGTCGAGCACCGCGGCGAGCGCCTCCCGGTAGCGGGCCTCGTCGGCGTCCCCCACCAGGTCCACGGGGTTGCCGAGGCTCGCCGCCGGCGACATGTGCGGCCGCATCCGCGCCTCCGTCGCCGGGTTGAGCCGGGCCAGCTCCAGGCCGTGGCGGACGGCGGCGTCGGTGGCCATGATCCCCGGGCCCCCGGCGTTGGTCACGATGGCCAGCCGCTTCCCCCGCGGGAGCGGCCGGTGGGTGAAGGCCATCCCCAGGCGGAACAGCTCCTCGAGCGTCTCCACCCGGAGCACGCCGCACTGGGTGAAGAGGAGGTCGTAGGTCTCGTCCGACCCCGCCAGCGCCCCGGTGTGGGAGGCGGCGGCCTTGGCCCCCTCCTTGGTCCGCCCCGATTTCACCGCCAGGATCGGCTTCTTCTCCGAAACCCGCCGGGCCAGGTCGATGAACTCCTTCGGGTCCTCCAGGTCCTCCAGGTAGAGGAGGATGACGTCGGTGGCCTCGTCGTCCGCGAGGGCGGCCAGGACATGGTTTTCGTTGATATCGGCCTTGTTGCCGATCGAGATGAACTTCGAAAAGCCGATCTTCTCCTGGGCCGCGTGCTCCAGGGCGGCGACGCCCAGGGCACCGCTCTGGGAGACGAAGGCGATCCTCCCCGCCGCCGGGAAGCTGCGGGAGAAGGTGGCGTTGAGGGAGACGGCGGGGTCGGTGTTGATCACGCCGAAGCAGTTGGGCCCCACGACGGCGATGCCGTGCCGGCGCGCGACCTCCTGGAGACGGCGCTCCAGCGCCCCTCCTTCCCCGCCGATCTCCTTGAAGCCGGCGCTGATCACGATGGAGCCCCGGCAACCCTTGCGCCCCGCCTCCTCGAGCGTGTCGCAGACGGCGGCGGCGGGGACGACGATGACGGCCAGGTCGACGTCGTCGGGGACTTCGAGGATCGAGCCGTACGCCCGCACCCCCAGGACGCTCTTCACCCCGGGGTTGACGGGGTAGGCGCAGCCGCCGTAGCCGGCGTAGAGGAGGTTGGCGAAAACGGCGCGCCCGAGGCTCTGGGGCCGGGCGGTGGCGCCGATGACGGCGACGGAGCGGGGGGCGAAAATCGCTTTCAGCTTCTCGGCTTTGATCAGCATGGGTAACCCTCGGATGCAAGGATCGTGCGTCTTCCCGCGGAGAACGGGGCCGGGACCACTATAGCAAAGGGGCGGGCGGCGAAAAATCCAAAAACATCCGCCGCCGGGTTTGTCTATTCCGCGGCGGCTTGATAGCATTGCGCCATGGATATTCTGGGAGGGCTGAACCGGGAGCAGAGGCTCGCGGTGGAGCACGGGCAGGGCCCGGCGCTGGTGCTGGCGGGGGCGGGGAGCGGGAAGACGCGCGTCATCGCCTACCGGATCGCGTACCTGGTGCAGAACGGGGCCGTGCGGCCGGAAAACATTCTCGCGGTTACCTTTACCAACAAGGCGGCCAAGGAGATGCGGGAGCGGGTGCAGAAGCTCCTGGGGAGCGAGCGGAGCGCGGAACCGCTGATTTCGACCTTCCACTCCTTCTGCGTGCGCCTGCTCAGGCGGGAGATCCACCACCTCGGGTACAAGAGGGACTTTTCCATCTACGACACCGACGACCAGAAGCGGCTGATCAGGCAGACGCTCGAGGAAATGCAGAAACCCGATCTGGAACTCTCCCCGCGGGAAATCATCAGCCGGATCAGTTACGCCAAGAGCCACGGCGTGCCGCCGGAGCGCTTCGCCGCCCGCTTCCCGTCCGACAAGGCCGAGGACCTGGAGTACATCTACGACAAGTACAACACGCGGCTCAGGAGCACCAACTCGCTCGACTTCGACGACCTGCTCCTGAAATCGGTGGCGGTGCTGGAGCAGAACCCCGAGCTGGGAAAGTTCTACAGCGACTGGTACCGCTACATCCTCGTCGACGAGTACCAGGACACCAACCGCCCGCAGTACGACCTGCTCCGCCTGCTGACGACGGCACACCGGAACCTCTTCGTGGTGGGGGACGAGGACCAGTCGATCTACAAATTCCGCGGCGCCGACATCCAGAACATCCTGAAATTCGAGAAGGATTTCCCGGGTGCCCGGGTGATCAAGCTGGAGCAGAACTACCGTTCGACCGGCAACATCCTCCGGGCCGCCGGGACCGTGGTGGGGAACAACCGGGAGCGGAAGGGGAAGACGCTCTGGACCGAAAACGACGGCGGCGACCTGATCAGCTGCCGCTCGGCCGAGTCGCCGCGCGAGGAGGCCCGGCTGATCACGGGGCACATCAAGCAGATCCTGCGGGAAAACCCCGACTGGCGCCTGGCCGTCCTCTACCGCGCCAATTTCCTCTCGCGCAACTTCGAGGACGTCCTGACCGAGGAGGGGATCCCCTACGCCGTCGTCGGCAGCATCGCCTTCTTCAGCCGGATGGAGATCCGGGACCTGCTGGCCTACCTGCGCATCGTCTTCAATCCCGTGGACGACATCGCGCTCCTGCGCGTGCTCAACACCCCGCCGCGGGGGATCGGCGCGACCACGGTCGACACCCTGACCGCCTTCGCCCTCGAGCGGGGGATCCCGGTGCTCGAGGCGCTGCGGGAGAAGGTGCGGGACCCGCAGTTCCCGTCCCGGGCGGCGCGGGCGCTCGAGCGCTTCCTGGCGCTGGTCGACAAGTGGGCGGGGATGCAGGCGTCGAGCACGCTGGCCGGGATGCTGGAGGCCATCCTCGCCGACACCGGGTACCGGCAGATGCTGGAGCGGCAGGAGACGGCGCTCGAGGCCGAAAACCGGACCGGCAACATCGACGAACTGATCGCCGCGGCCGCCGAGTCGGAGGAGCGGGGGGAGACCATCGCCGAATTCCTCGACCGCGCCTCCCTCTCCTCGGAACTCGACCACCTCAACCCCAACGCCCGCGTGGCCCTCATGACCCTCCACAGCGCCAAGGGGCTCGAGTTCGACGTGGTGTTCCTGGCGGGGATGGAGGAGGGGCTCTTCCCCCACTCCCAGTCGAGCGGGTCGGACTCGGAGCTCGAGGAGGAGCGGCGGCTGTGCTACGTCGGGATCACGCGCGCCCGGCGCAAACTATTCGTCACCTGGACCCCCTTCCGCAAAACCTACGGGCCGGAGGTGGGCTTTCCCGCCCAGCCGTCCCGTTTCCTGAAGGAGATGCCGGCGGAGCTGGTGGAGGGGCTCGAAGACCTCGAAGAGGACGCCTACGATCAGACTCCGGCCCCCCGGGGACGCTTCAGGGAGCAGCCGGCCGGTTTCCGCACCGCGTTCGCGCGCAAACAGCCCGAGCCGTTCCGCAAAGCGGTTCCCTCCAGCCGCCCCGAACCGCTCCCGCAGCCGAAATCGATCGCCGAACTGAAGGAGTACCTGGCGGGCCAGAAGAAATCGGGAGGGGCGCCCCCCGCGCCCGCCGAAGGATCCAGGAGCGCCGCCGGGCTGCAGAGCGGGATGCGGGTGCGCCACGAGCAGTTCGGCGACGGCATCATCCTCCGCCGCGAACGGATGGGGAACGACTTCAAGCTGGTGATCACCTTCAGCCGCGTGGGCCGCAAGTCGCTGGTGGAGAAGTTCGCGAAACTCAAGGTCCTGTAGGGGGCTTTTTCCTCCGGCAGAGGGACTCTAGGGTCGCGAGGTTCCGCCGGTCCTCGGCAAGATCGGGCCCCTTGGGCGTTTCCAGGATCTTGGGGACCGCGAGGAAGCGGCGGTCGTTCAGGAGAAAACGAAAGGGCTCGAGGCCCAGGAACCCCTTCCCTATGTCGGCATGGCGGTCCACCCGGCTCCCCAGCTCCTTTTTGCTGTCGTTGACGTGAAACACCCGGATCCGGCCGATTCCGACCAGGCGGTCGAACTCCCGCATCACCGCGTCGTAGCCCTTTTTCGTCCGCAGGTCGTAGCCCGCGGCGAAGGCGTGGGCGGTGTCGAAGCAGACGCCCACCCGCTCGCGCTCCCCGACCCGCTCGAGGATGGAGGCCAGCTCCCCGAAGCTGCGCCCGAGGGTGCTTCCCTGCCCGGCGGTATTTTCCAGGAGCGGGACGACGGGACCCCCGACCTCCCCGAGCGCCCGGTCGAGCGCTTCGGCCACGCGCGCGCATCCTTCCCGCTCCCCCGTCCCCATGTGGGCTCCGGGGTGCAGCACCAGGAAGGGGACCCCCAGGAAATTGGCCCGCCCCATCTCTTCCATGAAGGCGCGGACCGATTTTTCGCGGAGCGCCCGGTCGGGGGAGGCGAGGTTGACCAGGTAGCTGTCGTGGGCCACCACCGGGTCGATGCCGGTCCGGGCCCGGGCCGTGGCGAAAAGCTCCCGTTCCTCCGCGGAAAGGGGGCGGGCGTCCCACCGGTTGCTGTTTTTGAGAAAGATCTGAAGGGTCCGGCAGCCGACACTCTCCCCGCGCTCGAAGGCCTTGTGGATCCCCCCGGCGATCGACATGTGCGCCCCGATGAGCGGCGGTCTCATCGCCCCACCCCCGGCCCCGTCTGGAGAGGGTCGTGCGCCCGGACCTCGGCGAGCACCCTCGCGCCGTACAGCTCGAGTTTCTTCGCGCCGATCCCGGTGACCTCGAGCAGCTCTTCGGGGGTCGCCGGTTTCTTCCGGGCCAGGTCGCGCAGCGTCGCGTCGCCGAAGACGATGTAGGCGGGGACCCCGGCCTCGGCCGCCAGCGTCCTGCGCAAGGCCCGCAGCCGCTCGAACAGCGCCCGGTCCACGCCGTCCCAGGAGTCCTTTTCCACCGCCGCCTTCGGCGCCCGCCGCGCCGCGGGCGCCGCGAGCAGGAGCGGGCGTTCCTCCCCCGCGAGCGCCCGGCGCCCCGGCGCGGTGAGCTTCAGCACCCCGTAATCGCCCACCCGCGCGAGGTATTCCTGCTCCACCAGCTGCTCGATCCAGTCCCGCACCGCCGGCCGGGTCTCCGCCTTCAGGATCCCGTACGTGGAGATCCGGTCGTGGCCGTTGGCCACGATCCTCTCCTCCCTGGAGCCGCAGAGGACGCCGGCCGTGTAATCGGCCCCGAAGCGCTCCCCCTGCCGCAGCACACTGGAGAGGATCTTCTGCGCCACGACGACCGGGTCGGCGACCCCCTCCACCTCCCCCAGGCAGATGTCGCAGGCGCCGCACGGCTCCATCCCCGGCGGCTGGCCGAAATAAGCGAGGATCGCCCGGTGGCGGCAGGAGACCCCCCGGCAGTAGCGCGACATCTGCCCCAGCTTCCCGAGTCCGTTCTCCACGGTCTGCGGTTCCGATTCCAGGATGATGCGCTTCCAGGTGACGTAGTCGGCGCCCGAGTGGAGGAGGACGCACTCGGCCTCGAGCCCGTCGCGCCCGGCGCGGCCGCTCTCCTGCTGGTAGTGTTCGAGCGACCTGGGCATGGCGGCGTGGACCACGTAGCGGACGTTCGATTTGTCGATCCCCATGCCGAAGGCGACGGTGGCGACGATGATGTCGGCCTCCTCCCGGATGAACGCGTTCTGGCTCCGGTGCCGCTCCTCGTCCGACATGCCGGCGTGATAGGCGGCCGCGCGATACCCCTGCCGCCGGAGGGTTTCGGTCAGCCGGTCGACGTCGGAGCGGCGGAGGCAGTAGACGATGCCCGATTCCCCGGCGTGCCGGTCGATGACGTCGCGCACCTGCCGCACCCCCTCGGTGCGCCGCCGCACGCGGTAGACCAGGTTGGGGCGGTCGAAGCTGCCGACCAGGACCTCCGGCTTGCCGAGCCCCAGTTGAGCGGCGATGTCGCCGCGCACCTGTTCGGTGGCCGTGGCCGTGTAGGCGCCGATGGGGACGCCGGGAAAGGCCATGCGCAGAATGCCGAGCCGGCGGTATTCGGGACGGAAATCGTGCCCCCACATGCTGACGCAGTGGGCCTCGTCGATGGCGATGGAGGACACCCCCAGGCCCTTGAGAAAATCGAGGAAACCGGGGGAGAGCAGCCGTTCGGGCGACACGTAGAGGAGCCGGAGCCCCCCCGCGCCCAGCTCCCGGGACACCCGGTCCTTTTCCCCCGCCGACAGGGTGCTGTCGAGCCGCCCGGAGGGGATGCCGCACCCGGCCAGGGCGTCGATCTGGTCCTTCATCAGGGAGATCAGGGGGGAGACCACCAGAGTCAGCCCGGGAAGGAGGAGGGCGGGCGCCTGGTAACAGAGGCTCTTCCCCCCGCCGGTCGGGAGCACCACGATCGAGTCCCTTCCCCGAACGACGCACTCCATCGCCTCGCGCTGCAGCGGGCGGAACCCGTCGTACCCCCAGTACCGCTTCAACACCTTCGCGATTTCATCCGTCATGGCGGCTCCGGGGCCTCATCGGCAGCGATAAATATCCATGCCGGCGACCCGTTTTTCAAGGCGGCAGGCGTCGTCCAGGTAGCGGGCCAGGGGCGCGTAGTCCCGGATCGGGTAGCGGCCGAAATCGTGGTAGTCGCCGGGGGAGGTGTCCACGACGAGTACCGGGCGGTTGCGCCGGAGGTCCGCCTCCAGCATCGGCCACGCTTCGGGGACGGCGTGCCAGGCGATGTCGGCGCGGTCCCGCTCGTCCGGATCGTTCCCCTCCCGGTATCCCGTGAGGAGGTGGGTGTTCATGAAGCGCGTGGCCGGCGTCCGCTCCGCGTAGACATAGACGGGGGTGAACCACCCCCAGACGAAGATCGTGTCCCCGGGGGCCGTGTGGCGCCGGATGTAGTCGGTGGCCGGGCGGAAATCGGGCTCGGGCCGCCACCAGCTGTTGGTGGAGGCCTCGAAGGCGATGCCCATCAGCGCGAAGATGACGCCCGGAACCAGGGTCAGCGCGATCACGGCGCCCTTCCAGGCGCGCCTCCGCAACGGGTCCCCCGCCGACAGGAGGCGTCCCGCCGAGAGCCCCGCCGCGAGGCAGAGGGGGGGGAGGATCTGGATGAAGTAGTGGCCGAACATCCGGCTGCCGATGAAGGTCGCCCCCGTACTCGACGCCAGCCAGAGCAGGATGAAGAGGGAAAACCCTCCCCCGGAGCGCCACCGCCCGGCCTCGTGGCGCACCCAGAGCGCCGCGAGCGCCCAGAGGAGGACGGTCGCCAGGACAAAGGGAAGAAACTCGCCGAGGAGCTGGGGGAAAAAGGGGAGCGCCGCATTTCCCGAGCCGACGTAGCGGACCGGGTAGGTCACGTTCCAGAACAGCCAGTCCCCCAGGATCCCCGCCCGGTGGAAGAGGAAGGCGACGGCTGCGGCCGGCAGGACGAACCCGGCCGCGAATAAGAGGAGGGGGGCGGCCGTACGCCCCACCCGCATCCCGCGCCTGGAAAGCGGGAGGATGAGGAGGAAAGCGAAGACCGCGGCGGCCCCGACGGCGCCCACCTGCTTGAACAGGGGGGCGAACCCGAAGGCCAGCCCCGCGGCGAAATAGAGCGCCCGGCTGTTGCGCGCAAAGGCGTCGAGGAGCGCGAGAGCGCCGAGGGCGCAAGGGAGGGCCATGAAGATCTCGCTGTTGGCCGCGATCATCTTGGGGTAGAGCGAGGCGGTGAAGACGAGATAGAAGAGGAACGTGCACACCGCCTCGAGCCGCCCGCCCAGCCGGCGGGCGGCCAGGGCCAGCACGGCGGCGGTAAGGAGGGTCCAGGCGAAGGTCAGGGCATGGACCGCCCCCATGTTGTATCTGCCGAAGAGCTCGAACACGGCCCGGTAGAGGTAGAAAATCCCCGGCGGCTTGTTTTCCACGGCGTCGCGATACGGCAGCCCCCCGTCCATCAGCACCGCGGCGGCGCCGGCGTAACAGCCCTCGTCCATGTCCTGGAGGGTATGGAAAAGATAGGGGACCCTCAAGAGGGCGCCCAGGAGCAGGACGAGACCGAGGATCCTGATGGTCTTTGGGGACATCGATCCCACTATGGGCGGAGAGGGCCTCAGATGACCGTTCCGCCCCGAATCCAGGCCCCCTTCGGCACAACGATGATCCCGTCCCGGATGCAGTAGTTCTCGTCGTCCTTTTCCTGAAGGTTGTGGGCGTTGATGATGGAGACGTTGTCGCCGATCCGTACGTTCTTGTCTATGATGGCGTTGATGATCGTGCAATGGTTCCCGATGCCGATGTGCGGCTGCTTCTTTTCCAGGTTCTCCTGCAGCTGCTCCGCGGTCTCGTAGTGGTCGGCGCCCATGACGATGGAATGCTTGATCGTGGTCCCGATGCCGATGCGGCTGCGCACCCCGATGATGGAGTGCTTGATGTCGGCGCCCGTCAGGATGCAGCCGCTCGAGATGATGGACTGGTGCACGTTACAGTTGTTGAGCTTCGACCCGGGCAGGTTGCGCGGGTGGGTGTAGATGGGACGCGTCACGTCGTAGAAATTGAACCGGGGGGCGACATCGGCCAGGGCGAGGTTGGCCTCGTAGAAGGCCCGGATGGTCCCGACGTCCTCCCAGTACCCGTCGAAGGGACAGGCCGAGACGCGATGGACCCCGATGGCCTGGGGGATCACCTCCTTGCCGAAATCGGCCGCCGTCGTGCTGGAAAGCAGGTCCACCAGGAAGTTTTTCTCGAACACGTAGATGCCCATGCTGGCCAGGTAGTTCCTGCCGTCGGGACGGTCATCCGACCGCAGGTCCGCCAGCGCCTCCGGTTTCGGTTTCTCGCTGAAGCCGAGCACCTCCCCCCCGGGGCCGGTCTTCATGATGCCCAGGTCCGGGGCTTCCGCGGCGGAGACCGGGATCGCGGCCACGGTGATGGCGGCCCCGCTCTCGAGATGGCAGTTGATGACCCGGCGCAGGTCCATCTGGTAGAGCTGGTCCCCGGACAGGACGATGACGTACTTCGCGTCCCCGAAAGGAATCAGGTGCTTGAGGCTCTTGCGGACGGCGTCGGCCGTCCCCTGGAACCAGCTGGAGCTTTCCGGCGTCTGTTCGGCGGCCAGGATGTCTACGAAGCCGCCGTTGAACATGTCGAACTTGTAGGTCTGGACGATGTGCTTGTTGAGGGAGGCCGAGTTGTACTGCGTCAGCACGAACACCCGGTTGATCTGGGAGTTCAGGCAGTTGCTGATCGGGATGTCGATGAGACGGTATTTCCCCCCCAGGGGCACGGCCGGTTTGCTCCGCTCCTTGGTCAGGGGATACAGGCGTTGCCCCTGTCCGCCGCCCAGAATCACTCCTATGACGTCTTTCATACCCGCTCTCCGACGGTTCCGGCCCGCGCCCGCGGGCTCCATCTACCCGGCCGCGAAACCCTCCACCGCCTCGTAAAAACAGGAGCGCGCCCCCGTATGGCACGCGGGCCCCTTCGGGCGCACCCGGATGACCAGGGCATCCAGGTCGCAATCGGCCGTGACGCTGACGACCTTCTGCGTGTTCCCCGAGGTCTCCCCCTTGTGCCAGAGGCATTGGCGGCTCCGGCTGAAAAAAACCGTTTCCCCCAGTTCGAGCGTCTTCCGCAGGCTCTCGCGGCTCACGTAGGCCACCGTGAGCACCTCGCCCGAGTCGGCGTCCTGGACGACGGCGGGGATAAGCCCGGCCGCGCCCCATTTAAGATCTTCGATGCTTTTCATATTCTCTCTCTTGTCCGGTGAAGTCCACACTATTCCGCCGGGCGCATCGGGATGCCGCGCGCGCGCAGGTACCTCCTGGCCTCGGCGATCGTGTGGTTGCCAAAATGAAAGATGGAGGCCGCCAGCACCGCGCTGGCGCGCCCCTCGGTGAAGGCGTCGGCCAGGTGCTCGAGCGCGCCGCATCCCCCGGAGGCGATGACGGGAACCCCCACCCGCTCCGCCACCCGGCGGTTGAGCGCGTTGTCGTACCCGGACCGGGTTCCGTCACGGTCCATCGACGTCAGGAGGATTTCCCCGGCGCCCCTTTTGGCCGCTTCCGCAGCCCAGGCGACCGCTTCGAGCGGCCGGCGGACTCTCCCGCCGTGGGTCGTGACCTCCCACCGCGGCCGATCCTCGTCCCACGGAGAGGCCCGGCGCGCGTCGACCGCCACGACGATGCACTGGGACCCGAAATAGCGAGCCGCCTCGGTGATCAGCCCGGGGTTGTCGATGGCCGAGGTGTTGAGCGACACCTTGTCGGCGCCGGCGCGCAGGATGGCCTGGATGTCCTCCAGGGTGCGCAGCCCCCCGCCGACGGTGAAGGGGATGAAGACCCGGTCGGCGACCGCCCTGACCATCCGGGTCACTATTTCCCGCCGGTCGGAGGAGGCCGTGATGTCGAGAAACACCAGTTCGTCCGCCCCCTCGGCGTCGTAGCGCGCGGCCGCTTCCACCGGGTCCCCGGCGTCGACCAGGTTGACGAAATGGGTCCCCTTGACGACCCGGCCCTCCCTCACGTCGAGGCAGGGAATGATTCTTTTCGCAAGCATGCGCCTAAAACCTTCCGCGTCTTCCCCGGCCCGCCCCTACCACGACAGCATCCGGGCCCGTAGACTCCTGAAATCGATCTTGCCGTCGTAGAGCGCCCGGCCCAGGATGACGCCCTCGATCCCGGCCCCGCGCCGCGACCATAGTTCCCGGATATCCTCCTCGGAGGCGACGCCGCCGCTGGCGATGACCCTGAGCCCCGACTCCCGGGCGACCCTCTCGGTTTCCTCGTAGTTGACCCCCGTGAGCATCCCGTCGCGCGCCACGTCGGTGTAGACGATGCGCTCGATCCCGAGCCCCTTCATCCCGAGGGCCAGGTCCACGGCTTCCACCGGGGTCTGGTCCACCCAGCCGCGCAGGGCCACCTTTCCCCGCCGCGCATCGATGCCCGCCACTATGGCGCCCGGGTGGCGCCGCACCGCTTCCCGCACGACGGCGGGGTCCTCCACCGCCACCGTCCCCAGGATGGCGCGGTCGGCGCCCAGGTCGAGGACGGCTTCGATCTGATCGAGCGTCCGCAGCCCGCCCCCGAACTCGACCGGGATCTTCAGGGAGCGGAAGATGGAGCGCGCGACGTCCAGGTGCGCCGAGCGCCCGGAGAAGGCGCCGTCCAGGTCCACCAGGTGGAGCCGCGTCGCCCCTTCCGCCTCCCAGTGGAGAGCCATCGCCACGGGGTCGTCGCCGTACTCCGTCACCCGCGAGGCGACCCCTTCCTGGAGCCGGACGCATTTCCCCCCCTTCATGTCCACGGCCGGTATCAGTTCCAGCATAGGTCCCCCGCCCTTCTATATCGCAAGAAAATTCTCCAGGAGCCGCTTCCCGTTGTCCTGGCTCTTCTCCGGATGGAACTGCGCCCCCCGGACGTTGTCGCGGCCCGCGACCGAACAGAACGCGTGCCCGTACGTCGTCCGCGCCAACACGTGTTCCCCGCGGTCGGGCTCCACGTAGAGGGAGTGGACGAAATAGAAATAGCTCCCCTCGGCGATCCCCCGGAAGAGGGGGTCGGGCCGGAGGTCCTCGACCTGGTTCCACCCGATGTGGGGCACCCGCAGGCCCGGGGCGCGGAAACCCAGCACCTTGCCCGGTATCAGGCCGAGCCCGCGGTGGCTGCCGAACTCCTCGCTGTGCGCGAACAGCAGCTGCAGCCCGAGGCAGAGGCCGAGGAGCGGGACCCCGGCCCGCGCGGCCTCCCGCAGGGCTTCATCCATGCCGGTGCGCCCGAGGTTCGCCATGGCGTCCCCGAAGGCCCCGACCCCCGGGAGGATGAGGCGGCCGGCCCGGCGGACGGCGTCGGGGTCGGCCGACACCCGCGGCCGGCCCCCCACGGCCGAGAGCGCCTTCTCCACGCTGCGCAGGTTGCCCATGCCGTAGTCGACGATGAGGGTTTCCGCCATGGCGGCCAAGCTAGAGCACCCCCTTGGTCGACGGCACTCCCTCGATCCGCGGGTCGGTGCGCGTCGCCAGCGAGAGGGCGCGCGCCGCCGCCTTGAACACCGCCTCGAAAATGTGGTGCGCGTTGCGGCCGTGAAGCAGTTCGAGGTGGAGGTTCAGCCGGCCGTGCACCGACACCGCGCGCCAGAATTCCTCCACGAGCTCCGAGTCGAGTTCCCCGACCCGTTCCTGCTGCACCTCGACGTCGTAATGGAGGTACGGCCGCCCCGAAAGGTCGGCGACCACCCGGGCCAGCGCCTCGTCCATGGGGAAATAGGCGTGGGCGAAGCGGACCAGGCCGCTCTTGTCCCCCAGGGCCTCGTCGATCGCCATCCCCAGGCAGATGCCGATATCCTCGACCGAGTGGTGCGCGTCGACCCCCAGGTCCCCCCGGCAGGCGATGTCGAGGTCGAAAATCCCGTGCCTGGCGAAGAGGGTGAGCATGTGGTCGAAAAACTGCACCCCCGTGCTCACGTCGCCGTTGCCGCCGCCGTCCAGGTCGAGCGTCAACCTGATGTCGGTTTCCTTCGTGGTCCGGTGGATCGTCGCACATCGTCTGTTCATAGGGCCCCCGCCTCGCGCCCGGCGCGGGCCGGCGCGAGCGATTCCAGGCCGGCGCGCAACGCCGCCAGCAGTTGAGTGTTCTCTTCCGGCGTGCCCACGCTGACGCGCAGACAGCGCCCGAGCGTGGGATACGAGCTCACGTCCCGCACGAGGACCCCCCGGCGGTAGAGGTCGTCGAAGATCTCCCGCGGGGGGACCGGGACCTCGATCAGGAAGAAATTGGATTGCGACGGGTACACCCGGACCCCCGGGATCTCCCGGAGCCCGCGGTCCAGGCGCTCCTTTTCGGACAGCATCGTCTCGATCGCCGGCCGGAAGCGGTCGATGTTCTCGAGCGCGACCTCGGCCGCCGTGAGGCTGAACTGGTTGATGTTGTAGGGAAGCTTCGCCTTGGAAATCTGGGCGACGAGGTCCGGGTGCGCCAGCAGGTAGCCGAGCCGCAGCCCCGCCATCCCCATCGCCTTGGAAAAGGTCCGCGTGATGACGAGGCGCGGGTAGCGCTCGAGCAGTCCGAACCCGGTGTGGCCGCAAAACTCGTAGTAGGCCTCGTCGAGGAGCACGAAGCCCTCGAATGCGTCCAGGATGCGGCGGATCTCCCCTTCCCCGATCGCGCACCCGGTGGGGTTGTTGGGATTGTTGACGACCAGCACCCGGGCGCCCGCGTCCCGCGACCGGGAGATGAGGGCGTCGACGTCGTAGCTCATGTCGGCGCCGAGGGGGATGTCGACCACGCGCGCCCCCAGGATGGCGGCGATCAGCCGGTAGACGGTGAAGGTGGGGAGCGGGATGGCCACGGGCGTGCGCGCCCCTACCAGCACCATCAGCGTCGCCTGGAGCAGCTCGTTGGAACCGTTGCCGGCCAGGATCCCCTCCTTGGGCCAGCCGACGAACTCCGCCAGCTTCGCGTGCAGCCGGTCGGGGATGAAATCGGGGTAGCGCGACCACTGCCGCGCGCGGAAGCGACGGAACGCCTCCTCCTTGAGATCCTCCGGGAAATCGAAGGGGTTCTCGTTCTGGTTGAGCTTGACCTCCGCCTCGTACGCGTGGAGCGTATAGGCCGGCACCTTCAACACCCGGGGCTTGACTCCGCGGAGGGGGGACGTCTTCTTCACGGTCACTTGTCCTTGCGCTTGAGGGTTTTCGGGGACTCCTGGCGGATCGACACGCTCCGGGCGTGCGCATCGAGCCCTTCGGAGCGGGCCAGGGCGTCGATCGACTTCCAGGTGCGGGCCAGTTCCTGCTTCGTGTAGCGGATGATGCCGGTCTTGCGCTGGAAGTGGTACACCCCGAGAGGCGAGAAGAAGCGCGCCGTGCCCGCGGTCGGCAGCACGTGGTTGCTCCCCGCGAAGTAGTCCCCCACCGCCTCGGGGGTGTAGTCCCCGTAGAAGATCGACCCCGCGTTACGCACCTCCCGGATCATCGACGCCGGGATGCTGGAGAAGATCTCGAGGTGTTCCGGGGCGATCTCGTTGATCCACTCCGGGTAGTCGTGGTAGCTGTCCATGACGACGATGGCGCCGTAATTGTCGATCGATTTCCGGGCGATCTCCTTCCGGTCGAGCGACTCGAGCTGCAGCTGCAGCTCGCGCCCGACCAGCACCGCGTGCGGCATCGAGTCGGTGAAGCAGATCGAGCAGGCGAACTCGTCGTGTTCGGCCTGCGAGAGCATGTCCGCGGCGATGAAGCGCGGGTTGGACTCCGCCGTGGCCATGATGACGACCTCGCTCGGGCCGGCTATCATGTCGATATCGACCTGCCCGAAGACCTCCCGCTTGGCGGCGCTGACGTAGGCGTTGCCGGGGCCGACGATCTTGTCCACGCGGGGGATGGTCTCCGTGCCGTAGGCGAGCGCGGCCACCGCCTGCGCGCCCCCGACCAGGTAGATCTCCGTCATGTTGAGCTCGTAGAGCGCCGCGGCGATGATGGGGTGCTGCTGGAAGGTGCCGGGCGGGGTCACGACCACGATCCTCGGGACCCCCGCGATCTTCGCGGGGATGACGTTCATCAGGACCGACGAGGGGTAGGCCGCGCTCCCCCCGGGGACGTAGACGCCCACGCTGTCTATCGGCAGCACCCGCTGCCCCAGGACGGCCCCCGGCTTGCGGTACTCCCACGATTTCTGCACCTGCCGCTTGTGATAGGCGTGGATGTTGAAGATCGCCTTTTCCAGGTCGCGCAGCAGGGCGGGGTCGGCCTTCCGGGCCGCGGCCCGCAGCGTCTGGGGACGGACCCGCAGCTGGCGCGCCTGGAGCTTGACCTTGTCGAACCGCTCCGTGAAGCGCACCAGGGCCCGGTCCCCCTCCTTCTGGACCTGCGAGAGGATCTGCCGCACCGAAGCGGAGATTTCACTCGTCGCCAGGATCTTCCGGCTTTCCAGGCGGGCAAACAGCCTGGCCCTGTCTTTGGCGTGGTAGATGCGGACCATAAACACCTTCCCGTAGGACGAATCAGGAATCGGCGACAGCCTCAATCCTGCATGGGTTGCACGACGGCCGGTTGGGCCATCAGGGCCTCGATCCCGGCGATTTCCCTGGGCGCGCCGGAGGTGAGCACTTCGTGGCCGCTTTCGGTCACCAGCACCGTATCTTCGATCCGGACCCCCAGGTTTTTCTCCTTCAGGTACACCCCCGGTTCGACCGCGATCACGACCCCGGGCTCCAGCGGCGCCCCGTCCCCGACATCGTGGACCGCCATGCCGACGTGATGCACGAACCGGTGGGGGGCGCGTCCGCCGTACCCGTGGCGGTCGAGCGCCTCGCCGGCGGCCTCCTCCACTTCCCTGAACGTGGCGCCGGGCCGGACCTTGGCGAGGGCCGCCTCCTGGGCCTCGAGCACCGCCCGGTAGACCTTCGCCTGTTCCGCGCCGAATCTTCCCGAGACCGGGAACGACCGGGTGACGTCGGCCGCGTAATAGCCGTAGTCGGGGCCGAAATCGATGACGACCATCTCCCCGGGCATCATTTTGCGCCGATTGCGCGAATAATGCAAAACGCACGAGTTCGGCCCGGAGCCGACGATCGGGTGGAAGGCGTATCCCGCCGCCCCCAGCCGCAGAAACTCGAACTGCGCCCGCGCCGCCAGCTCGTATTCGTACGCCCCGGGCGCGGCGGAGCGCATCGCCTCCCGGAGGCCGAGGGCCCCGATCCGGCCGGCCTCCCGGAGGAGGGCGATCTCCGCCGCGTCCTTGACCCGCCTCATCCCGTCGAGGACGGGGGCGAGGTCCCGGATGTCGACCGACGGGCCTACCCGGTTCCGCACCTTCCGCTCAAAAGCCGCCCATGCCGGTTCCCGGCCGTCCCACGGGTCGAGGCGGCGCGCCTCGTCGGCGTCGAGCGCCCGGTCGCGGCTGACGGCCGCCGTCTCCTGCGGGGAGCGGGGCAGATAGAGGACGCCCGCGGAGCCCGTCCGCTCCTCCAGTTCCCCCCCGAACCGGGCGGTGTCGAGCACCGCGTCCATGCCGGTCGCGCGCTCCGCCTCCGGCCCGGGGAAAACCCGCTCCCCCTCCCACCCCTCCAGGCCGCGGTCGCGCGGGGGCAGAAACAGCAGGCTCTCCCTCCGCACCCCGTCGAGGAGCAGCAGGGCGCCCGGGACCTCCACGCCGCTCAGGTAGTAGAAGCCGTTGTCCTGGCGAAACGCGACATAGGCGGCCGTGTCGCGGGCCCCGGCCAGAACGGCCACCGAGCCCCCGATCCGTTCCATCAGCCGCTCGCGCCTTTGGGCGAAGGGGGCCCCGTCGGGCGGGACCGCTCCGGCCCGCACCCCGTCGGCGATGCCGCCCAGCAACGCCCCGAGGATGAGAACACCGGCCGCCGCGATCCGCACCATTCCCCCGCTCCAAATTATGGATCATAGCATCAAGCGCGGGGGGATGGGCGGAAAAGCTGAGGAGCCTGTCCGATGCGGGGATCAGGCCCCCTCCTTCCCGCCGACGAGCGACGCGCGCGTGATCGCCCGCGCGCCGAAGCGCCGCGCGATGTCGTCCTCCGCCTCGGCCAGTTTCCGGTCGCGGGACGGGGAGGGGGGGAAGAGGGTCGGCTGGAGGCTTCCCGGCTCCAGGCCGGAAACGGTGACTCCGAGGAGGCGCACCTTCATCCCCGCGCGGAACACCCCCTGCATCAGCTCGAAGGCCACCGGGAAGATCGCTTCCGCCGTGTCGACCGGCTCCGCGAGCGACCGGCGCCGGGTGGAGGTGGTGAAATCGGCCTGCCGGAATTTGAGGGTGACCGTGCGGGCGAGGGCGCCCTCGGCCCGCAGCCGCCGCGCCACCCTCCCGGAAAGGTCGAGCAGGGTGTTCCGGAGCCTCCCGGGGTCGGCGGTGTCCTGTTCGAAGGTGACCTCGTGGCCGATGCTGCGGCACCCGGGTCCGGCCGATACCGGCCGGTCGTCGATCCCGCGCGCCAGGCGCCACAGGTGCTCCCCGTGGTCCCCCAGCAGGCGCGCGGCGTCCATGGGGGCCAGGGCCGCCAGCTGCCCCACGGTCCCGATTCCCAGGGCTTTGAGCCTCGCCTCGGTCCTGGGACCGACCCCCCAGAGTCTGCCGACGGCGAGGGGAGCCAGGAACTCCCTTTCGCGCCCCGGCTCGACGACGACGAGGCCGTCCGGTTTCTCGAGGTCGGAAGCCACCTTGGCCACGAACTTGTTCGCCGCCACCCCCACCGAGGCGGTGAGACCGAGTTCCCGCGCGACCCGCTCACGGATCTTGCGGGCGATGACGTCTCCCGCCCCGAACAACCGGCGGCACCCGGTGACGTCCAGGAAGGCCTCGTCGATGCTCACCGGCTCCACCAGGTCGGTGAAATCGGACAGGATCCCCATGACGAGCCTCGAGACACGGGCGTATTTGCGCATGTCCGGGGGGAGATAGATCCCCCGGGGGCACAGCTTCCAAGCCTCGGAAATCGGTTGCGCCGAATGGATCCCGAACTTCCGGGCTTCGTACGAGCAGGTCGCCACGATCCCCCGCCCGCGCCCTCCCCTGGGGTCCGCCCCCACGATGACGGGCCGGCCGCGGTACCCGGGGTGGTCGCGTTGTTCGACGGCCGCGTAGAAGGCGTCCATGTCGACGTGCAGGATCGTCCGCTCCATGCCGCAAGTAAACCACAGAACGGCGCCCCCCACAATTTTCCCGGGGGCCCGCGGCGCAAAAACCTGACGCGGTGCGGCCCGGATGCCGATCTGCCCTGTGGGGCGTCGTCGTCCGGAATCTGGTGTATGATGTCCCCTGGATCGAAACGGAAACCTGCGGGGATCGCCATGACGGAGACGGGGAGGCCATCGAGGATACTGGTGACGGGCGGGGCCGGCTATATCGGCTCGCACACGGTAGTGGAGCTGCAGCAGCGGGGACACGCCGTCGTCATCGTGGACAACCTCTCCAACTCCCGGGCCGACGTGGTGGACCGGATCGCCGAGATCACCGGCGTCCGCCCCGAATTCCACAATTTCGACCTGACCGACCGCGCAAAGACCGAGGCGTTCTTCGCCTCCACCCCGGACCTGGGCGCCGTCATTCACTTCGCCGCCCGCAAGGCCGTCGGCGAGAGCATGCGCGACCCGCTCGCCTATTACGGCAACAACCTGGAATCGCTCCTGCGGGTGCTCGAGGGGATGCGGCGCCACGGCCCGCGCCACCTGGTCTTTTCCTCCTCCGCGACCGTCTACGGCCAGCCGGACGAGCTGCCGGTCCGGGAAACCTCCCCCGTCAGGGAAGCCTGGTCCCCCTACGGGAGCACCAAGCAGATGGCCGAGGAGATCCTCCGGTTCTCGGTCGCGGCCTACGGGCTGCGGGCCGTCGCCCTGAGGTATTTCAACCCGGTGGGGGCGCACGAGTCGGCCCTGATCGGGGAACTCCCCCTGGGGGTCCCGAACAACCTCGCCCCCTTCATCACCCAGACGGCGGCCGGGCGGCAGGAGTGCCTCGAGGTCTTCGGCACCGATTACGCCACGGCCGACGGCACCGCCGTGCGCGATTACATCCACGTCGTCGACCTGGCCCGCGCCCACGTGGCCGCCGTGGCGCGGATGGCGGAAGGAAAGACCCGGTCGGACCTGGAGGTCTTCAACCTGGGGACGGGCAGGGGGCACAGCGTGCGGGAGGTCATCGACGCCTTCCAAAGGGTCTCCGGCGTGCGGCTCAACGTCCGCTACGTCGGCCGCCGGCCGGGGGACGTGGAGAAGGTGTGGGCCGACACATCGCTCGCCAACCGCGAGCTCGGGTGGAAGGCGGAGCGGGACCTGGACGACATGATGCGGTCCGCGTGGAAATGGGAACAGGCGCTGTCCCGGCGCCGGGACGGAACGGGCGCCGAGGGCTAGAGTTCCACCTTGCGCAACCGCAGCGCGTTCGTGATCACCGAGATCGAACTGAAGGTCATGGCCGCGCTCGCGATCATGGGGTTGAGCAGCAGCCCCAGGGCCGGGTAGAGCACCCCCGCGGCGATGGGCACCCCCAGGATGTTGTAGACAAAGGCGAAAAAGAGGTTCTGGCGGATGTTCCGGATCGTGTGCCGGCTGAGGGTGCGCGCCCGGACCACGCCGCGCAGGTCCCCGCCGACGAGCGTGATCCCCGCGCTCTGGATCGCGATGTCGGTCCCCGTCCCCATGGCGATCCCCACGTCGGCCCGGGCCAGGGCGGGGGCGTCGTTGACGCCGTCCCCCGCCATCGCCACGACCCGCCCCTCCCGCCGCAGCCGCTCGATGAAATCGCCCTTCCGCTCGGGGGACACCTCCGCCTCCACGGCGTCGATCCCCAGCTGGTTCGCCACGATGTCGGCCGTGGTCCGGTTGTCCCCCGTCAGCATGATCACCCGGATCCCCTGCCGGTGAAGCTCCGCCACGGCCACGCGGGCGGAGTCCCGGATCGGGTCCGCCACGCCGAGCAGCCCCGCCGGGGCGCCGTCGATCGACACGAGCATCACGCTTCTCCCCGCCCGCCTCAACTCGTGGGCCGCCTCCTCGAGCGGATCCGGACTCCCCCCCGCCTCCCCCAGCAGCCCGCTGTTGCCCACGGCCACCCGGTGCCCGTCGACGACCCCGGTGACGCCCTTCCCGGTCAGGGAGCGGAACTCCGCCGCCCTGGAGAGTTCGAGCCCGCGGTCGAGGGCTTCGGCGACCACGGCGGACGCCAGGGCGTGTTCGCTCCCCTGCTCCAGGCTCGCCGCCAGCCGGAGCATTTCCGGCCCGGTCCACCCGCCCATGGGCTGGACGGCCGTGAGCGCCGGTTTCCCCTCGGTCAGGGTGCCGGTCTTGTCGACCACCAGGGTGTCCACCCGGTCGAGCCGCTCGAGCGCCTCGGCGTTGCGGATCAGCACCCCCGCGCGCGCCCCGCGCCCCGTCCCCACCATGATCGACATCGGCGTAGCCAGGCCCAGGGCGCACGGGCAGGCGATGATGAGGACCGCGATCGCGGCCGCCAGCGCGTGGACGCTCCGCGGCTCGGGCCCGACCAGGCTCCAGACGGCGAAGGCTGCGAGCGCCACGGCGATCACCGCCGGGACGAACCAGGCCGCGACCCGGTCCGCCAGGCGCTGGATGGGCGCGCGGCTCCGCTGCGCTTCGCTCACCATGCGCACGATCCGGGCCAGGAGGGTGTCGGCCCCCACCTTTTCGGCCTCCATGATGAAGCTCCCGGTCCCGTTCAGGGTACCCCCCGTCACCCGGCCGCCGGCCGACTTCTCCACCGGCATCGCCTCCCCCGTCACCATCGACTCGTCGATCGCACTCTCCCCTTCCAGCACCCGGCCGTCCACCGGAACCTTTTCCCCCGGGCGCACCCGCAGAAGGTCCCCCGGCTCCACCCGGTCGAGGGGGACGTCGGTTTCGGAGCCGTCCTCCCGGACGACGCGCGCGGTGCGGGGCGCCAGCTCGAGCAGTTCGCGGATGGCGCTCCCCGTCCGGCTGCGGGCCCGGAGTTCCAGGACCTGGCCGAGGAGGACCAGGGTGATGATCACGGCCGACGCCTCGAAATAGACCTCGGCGGCGCCGCCGGGGCCCAGGAAGGAGCGGGGGAGCCTCCCGGGAAAGAGCAGGGCGAAGACGCTGTAGAGGTAGGCCGCCCCGGTGCCGATCCCGATCAGGGTGAACATGTTGAGGCTCCGGTTGACGAGTGAGCTCCAGGCACGCCGGAAAAAAGGCCACCCCCCCCACAGCACCACGGGGGTGGAGAGGGCGAACTGGACCCACGTACCGGCCGCGCCGTGGATGCCCAGGGCCATACCCCCCATGGCGACCAGGAGCAGGGGGAGGGTCAGGGCCAGGCAGACGAGCAGCCGGCGCTTCATGGCGCCCATTTCCGGGTTTTCAGCATCGTCCAGGCCGGGGGCCAGCGGCTCCAGGGCCATACCGCAGACGGGGCAGGAACCGGGCCCTTTCTGACGGACTTCGGGATCCATCGGGCAGGTGTATATCGCCTCTTCCCCGCCGCGCCCCGCCTCCGGCCCGGCCGCCGCCCGGCGGGGCTGCAGGTACCGTTCAGGATCGGCGCGGAATTTCTCGAGGCAGCCGGGGTTGCAGAAGTAATAGGTCCGGCCCTCGTGCTCCAGCTTTCCAGCCGCCTTCCCGGGAGGAAATTGCATTCCGCAAACAGGATCCTTGACGTTGACGCTCATCTTCCGTTCTCCATCTCGAGGCCGTCCCTGCGATCATTATAGCCCATTTGCCCGCGTGGAGGGCCGGAACCGGCCGGGCGCGGCGGCATCGAGGCAATCGGATAGGTGGCGGGCGTCCCGGACGGCGCAGCCCAGGCTCCGCTCCCAGACCAGACGGCTTTCCATGCAGAGGTAGACCAGCACCCCGGGCGCGCACTCGCGGATCCAGGAGTGCATCTTCCGGTAGATATCCTCCCTGACCGGCCGGAAGTAGCGCAGCTTCCCGTGATGGCCGGGGACGAACTCGCCCCAGGGGAGGCGCGAACCGGGGTGGCGCTCGATGAGGCGCTCGCGCAGGTGGGGGGTGAAGCGCAGGGAGCCCAGGCTGATCCACGCCACGTCGCCGGGGTCGACGACGGAAAAGATCATCCGGACGACCTCGCGGTACTCCTCCTCCCAGCCTTCGTAGTGCACGATCGGGTCGAAGTGAAACCCGATCCGGTAGCCCCAGCGGCGGCAGCGGTCGGCGGCGGCGAGGCGCTCCTTGAGCGTTGCCGCGCGTGCCTCCTCCGAGCGGCAGATGCGGCGCGAGTTCATCGACCAGGAGACCACCGTGCGCCCGCCGTGCTCGAGCCCCTCGAGGTTCTCGACCCGGTCCGATTTCGTCTTGAGTTCGAGGATGCCGTTCGGCAGCCGGGCGAAAAACGGGACCACCCTCCTGGAATAGCCCGTGATGGGGTCCAGGGCGAGGGAATCCGCCAGCTCGCCGGTGCCGATCCGGAAGGTCCGGTCGGGGGATTCGGCCAGCGTCCGGCCGATGTCCCCCAGGAAGTCCTCGATATTGGTACAGACGACGATCCCGCTCCCGTCGAGGTAGGACTGCAGCACGCAGTAGGTGCACCCGAAGTGGCAGTTCCAGGCGTAGCTGGCGATGAAATAGTTGCAGCACATCTCCGCCCCGGAGCCCTGGCACCGCTTCAGGAACCTGCCCCGGTGACGCGCGAGCACCAGCGTATCGCGGGAGGCGGAGACCCCGCCGGCGTCCTCCACCGTCCGGCAGGGGATCCCCGGGAGGTTCCGGAGGATGTCGGCGGTGGCGCCGTCGTTCCACGACCCGGCTTCGACGATCACCTCCCCCGGGCGATAGGCCGTCATGGGGTCTCCCCTTCCACCTCGAACAGTTCCTCCAGCACGGGCGAGCGGGCCGCCCGCTCGAGCTCCCCGGCCAGCTCCCGGAAGCGCGCCGCGTCGGGGGCCGAAAACTCGACGCGGATGTCGGCCGTTTCGAAATAGGGGTGCGGCGCGAGCCGGATCGACCCCGGGAGGCCGAGCGCCCGTTCCCGCCGCCGGAAACGGTCGCGGGCCCGGTTCAGCCGGGGGTGGCGCAGTCGGTAGAGCGCCTCGTAGAGCCGCTCCCCCTTCTGGGAAGGGGAGAGCGAGGGATCGTCCAGGACCGCGCCGGCCTCCTCCCCGTCCAGCGGAGCGCCCCAGGGGGCGCCGTCCCTGGCCGCCAGGTCCCCCAGCAGCCCGAGGAGCTGGCGCTGCAGGCTGGCGCTGAGGCGGACGCGCTCCACCAGGAGGGAGAAACGCTCCTGCAGCGGCGATGCCCTTTTTGCCAGCGCCTCCACGCTCTGCTGTGTCAGGACGCCCCCGGCCAGGCAGCGGCGCAGGCCGGGGTGCGCCCGGTCGACCAGGACCTGGGCCTCGAGGACCTCGTCGCGCGGGGGCAGATCCAGGAGCGGGAGATAGTCCCGGACGATCCTCTCCCGCGGCAGGCCGGCCTCCCCGAGCTTCCGCAGCGCGCGGGCCCGCTCGAGCGGTTCCAGGCGCCGGGCCGCGAGGTTGTCCCGCAGGGCGAACTCCATCGGGTGCAGGGGGGAAAAATCGGCCTCGCCCAGGATGCGCGCAGGGACCGATTCCCGGCCGAGTCGCCGGGCGGCGTGGAGCCTGCGGAACCCGCACACGATCGTCCGGCGCCCGCCGCGCTCGAGCAGGACCACCGGGTTCAGCTGGCCTATTTCACGGATCGACCGGATGAGGGGGGGCGGCTCCAGCTCCTCGCTGACCCTGCACTCCTCGTTCTCCGCATCGATGTCCCGGATGGGCGTGTCGGCCATGTTCATGCCGGAAGCATATCGGATCCGGGCGGGGGTTCACAAGCCGATGTGCGGGGCGGCCGTTTCAAGTTGTGTTTACAGAAGGCTTTTGATATAAAACGCCAAGGGTGCCGGGCGGCCGCGGAAACCGCTGCCGGGCACGTAACGAAGGAGACGACACCATGACTTCCCCCACGACTTCCATGATTTCCAGAACGCTGGCCGGCTTCCTGTTCCTCTGCCTGGCCGTCATGCCGGCAGCGGCGCAGCAGGCGCAGGATTATACCGAGGCGCAATACAAGAGCTACGAGGATATCAAGGCCACGGCCGACGCCGCGGCCAAGGTGGACAAGGCCGCGCAATTCCTCAAGGAAAACCCCAAGACGAGCCTGCGCGAGCACGTGATGGCCGAGTACCAGACTCTCATCGTGAACCTGGGGCAGGAGGGAGACTACGCGCAGATCATCACCCTGGGCAACAGATTCCTGGCAGGCGTGCCCGATGACGATTTCACCTTCGCCGCCATGGCCGAGGCCTATTCGAAAACCGACAACACCAAGGGTTTCGCCACCTTCGGAGAAAAGGCCTACGCGGCCAAGCCGAGCGCCCAGCTGGCCCACGCCCTCGCCAGGGCCTACCAGCAGCTGGGAAACCAGGCCAAGTTCGTCCAGTGGGGGGAGCGCGCCCTGGCCAAAGATACGAGCTTCTACGAGATCTCGGACGGGCTGACGCGCCATTTTCTCTCCACCCAGGACATGGCCAAGGCGAACAAATACGCCAGGATGACGGTCAGCTCCCTTCCGAAAGCGGAAAAACCGGCGGCGGTGAGCGCCGGCGACTGGAAAAAGGCCACCGACAGTTATTACGCCACGGCCTACTACACGATCGGAATATCGGCCTACCAGAACCAGAGCTACGCCTCGGCGATCAGCAACCTGGACAAATCGGTCGGTTATTACAAGAGAAACGACACCGCCTACTACCACCTGGGGCTGGCCTACTGGCAGTCGGGCAAGACCGCCCCGGCCATGCTGAATTTCGCCAAGGCCTACGTGATCAAGGGGTCGGTGGCCTCGGCGGCGAGGCAGAACCTGGAAAAACTCTGGAAGAGCAGTCACCGCGGCTCGCTGACGGGCATCAACAACGTCATCCAGAAAGCGGAGCAGGAACTGAAGTAAACCCGTTCGCCGGGACCGCCCTCCCCGGGCGGTCCCGGCGGCGCTGCCCCTCGCCCGGCGCCTACTGCAGCTGCCGGATCCGGACGTCGATCCCCTCCTCGCCCTTCAACAGTTCCACCAGTTTCGAGGTGTCCGTCTCCCCGAAATGATAGGGGTACAGCACCCGGGGCCGCAGGGAGCGCGCCGTGTCGGCGACCTGTTCGGGCGTCATCGTGAAGGGCTGGTTCATCGGCAGGAAGGCGATGTCGATCCCCTCCAGTTTCTTGATCTCGGGAACGTTTTCCGTGTCCCCGGCGATGTAGACGCGCCGGTCGCCGAAGGTGAGGACGTAGCCGTTGCCGTTCCCCTTGGGGTGGAACGCCTTCTCGAAATTGTACGCGGGGACCGCCTCGACGGGGATGCCGGCCAGGGTGCGCGCGTCCCCGTTCTTCATCACGACCGCGCCGCCGAGCGATCCCGCCGCCTTTTCGTTGGCGGCCACGACGGTGCGGGAGGTGCTGACGGCCGCGACCGCTTTGGCGTCCAGGTGGTCGCCATGTTCGTGCGTGACCAGGACCAGGTCCGCCTTGGGCATCGTCGCGTAATCGGCGTACATCGACACGGGATCGACGTGGATCACCTTGCCCGCGTATGTCAGCATCAGCGTCCCGTGCCCGATAAAGGTGATTTTCAGTTCTCCGCCCGAAGTCTCGAAGGAATCCCCGGCGAATGTCTTCTGCGCCTCGGCGCCCGCCGGGACAAGCAGCCCGGCAAGAGCGGCGACCGCCAGGCCCCGCAGCATCAAGGTTCCGTTCATCATCCGTCCTCCATTATGTTTCCGCATATCTTTTTTTATTATACCCGGGTCCGTCCGATCCCGAACCGTCAACCGCGGGACAGGGCTAAAGAAACCGCACCGAGTCGACGGCGAGCGTGACCGCGCCGAACTCCTCCTGAACCGTGCCGCCGAGCAGGTAGGGGCGGGAACGGTTCAGCATGTGGCAGAAACGGGCGTAGGCTTCCGGAAAGAAGACGGTTTCGTACAGGGCGCTGGTGTCCTCGAAACTGATGAACTCCATCGGCTCGTCGTCCCGGGTGGTGATGAGTTTCCCCGTCACCCACCAGCCCGCCGTGGTCACCCGCTTCCCCGCATGTTTCGCGAGATCGGCCCCCCGCACGCATCCGCACCGCGACAGCGGCCGCGCGTAGAGGGCGAGCGGGTGGCGGCTGAGGAGGAAACCGAGCGTCTCCAGTTCGTGCTCCAGGATGGCGCGGGGGGGATATTGCGGCACCCGCGGGGGCTCCGCCGGGGGCAGGTCCTCGAAAAGCGAGCGGGCCGCCGGCCGGCGCGCCGCGCGCGTTTCCTGCCACAGGAGCGCCTTCCAGATCATTTCGGGCCGGGTGGCGCCGCCGGAGATGCCGTCCAGGGCGCCGGACTTGACGAGGATCTTCACGTCCGCCATATCGATCGGGACTCGGCGGAAAAAATCCTCCAGCGACCGGAACGGCCCCTCGCGGCGCGCCTCGAGGACGGCCTCGAGCGCCGCCCGGCCGAGCCCCTTGAGCTGCATCAGCCCGACGCGCAGCACCCTCCCCTGGCCCCGATACTCCCGCCCGCTTTCGTTGACGTCCGGGAGCCGCACCTCGAGCCCCATCCTGCGGGCTTCGGACACGTAGGCGAAGGCCGAATAGTACCCTCCCCCGTTGGTGAGCACCGCGGCCATGAACTCGGCCGGGTAATGGGCCCGCAGGTAGCAGGACTTGTAGGAGACCAGGGCGTAGGATGCCGAATGCGGCTTGCAGAACGAGTACCCGGAAAAGCTCAGGATCATCCCCCAGACCTCTTCCGCCACTTCCCGCGAAACGCCCCGGGCGGCCGCACCGGAGAAGAACCTCCACCTGTAATCCTCGAGCTTTCCGCCCGCCCGCTTCTTCGAAAGGACCTTCCGGAGCAGGTCGGCGTCGGCCGCACCGAACCCCGCCATCGCCATCGCGATGCGCGAGACGTCCTCCTGGTAGACCATGATCCCGTACGTCTCCCGGAGGACTTCGTCCAGGACGGGGTGGAGCGACGTCCAGGCGCCGCCCCGCAGCCGCCGGACATACTCGCGGATATACCGGTTGGCGGCCGGGCGGATGATGGAGCTGTGAATCACCAGGTGGTCGAAATCGCCGGTGCCGCACTTCTGCTGCAACTGCCGCATGGAGGGGGACTCCACGTAAAAAACCCCCAGGGTGTCCCCCCTGCGGATGAAGTCCCGGGTCCGGGCGTCGCCGGTGGGGTCCCAGCGCCCGTAGTCGATATCCACCCCGCAGTGCTCCCGGACGGCGGCGAGCGCGTCCCGGATCACCGCGAGCGAGCGGTTGCCCAGGAGGTCGATCTTGATCAGGCCCGCGTCTTCCGCCTGGTCCTTCTCCCACTGGATGATCGGGACCCCCTTGGGCGCGGTCTCCACGGGCACGTAGCGGTCGATGCGGTCGGGCACGATGACGACGCCGCCGCAGTGGACCGACAGGTGCCGGGGACAGCCGTCGAGCCGCACGGCCATACGGAGGATCTCGGGCCAGGGGGCGCCCAGTTTCATGTCCTTGAAAACGGGGTGGTGCCGCACGGCGTCCTCGAGATGGCCGAGCGCCCAGTAATAGCCGATGCGCCGGGTGACCGCCCGGATCTCGGCCTCGGGGATGCCGTACACCCTGGCCACCTCCCGGACGGCCGCGCGCGCGCCGAACCCCACGTGGTTGGCGATCATGGCCGCCCGCCCGGCCCCGTATTTCATCAACACGTCCTCGAGGACGCCGTCCCGCTCGTCCCACGGGAAATCGATGTCGATGTCGGGCGGGTCGCTCCGCCCCTCGTTGAGGAAGCGCTCGAAGAAAAGGTTGTGGGTGATCGGCTCCACGTGGGTGATCCCCAGGCAGTAGGAAACCAGGCTGGCCGCGGCCGACCCCCGGCCGCAGGTGCGCGCCGAGCGGCGGACGATGTCGCGCACGACCAGGAAATAGGGGGCGAACCCCTTCGATTCGATGATGCCCAGTTCGTGGTCCAGCCGCTTCAGCACCGAATCGGAAAGCTCCCCGTAGCGGCTCTCGGCCCCCCGGTAGCACTCCTCCCGCAGGTACCCCGACGCGTCGGCGCCTTCGGGAAGGTCGCAGGGGGGGAACACCGGCTTGCCCATCTCCAGGTCGGCCCGGCACGCGTCGGCGATGCGGGCGGCGTTGTCGAGGGCGCGGACGAGGTGCGGGTAGCGGCGCTCCATCTCCGCCTCCGGCTTCAGCCAGCGGTCCTCCCCCGCCAGTTCCCCCGGCGGGACCCGGGACAGGGAGGTGTTCAGGTCGATGGCGCGCAGCAACCGGTGGAGCGCGTGATCGGAAGGGTCGGCGAAATAGACGTCGTTGGCCGCCACGGGGGGGACGCCCGAGGCCCGGGAAAAATCGACGAGGCCCGCCTCGGTCCGGGGATCGTCGAGCTCGACGTAGAGGCCCGAGGTCCCGTTCTGGCGGGCGAGCGCCCCCAGCAGCGGGACCTGGCTGCTGAGCACGACCAGGTTTTCCCGCTCCTCCATGAGGGCGCGGGAGAGCCGGAAGCCGGGCTCCCGGAGCCCGGAGATGATGCGGCAGAGCAGGGCGTACCCCTCGCGGTTGCGCACGAGCAGCGTCGCCCGCTCCCCTTCCGCCCTCAGTTCCGCCCCTACAACGGGCCGCAGCCCCCGCTGGGCGGCATATTGAAGGAACCGGACCAGCCCGTAGACGCCGTTGATGTCGGTCAGTCCGAGCGCCGGCATCCCCCGCTCCAGGGCCGCATCCACCAGGGCTTCGATGCTGCTGGCGCCGCGGCAGAAGGAGTAGTGGGAATGGACGTGAAGGTGGACGAACATAATCCCCTCTACCGCCCGACGGACGATTGCGCCGCGGGGCGCAGGACGGGGCGGCCGTAGCGGCGGCGCAGGGTGTCGAGCGCCTGTTCGAGCCGCAGGCGGCGCGCGGGCCCCGGGTCGGCGAACAGGTCCATCTGCACCGGCCCCGCGGAGAGAGCCCCGAGCCTCAGGTGGACGCTCCGCACGCGCGTGCGCCGCTTGAGCGCCCGGCCGAGCAGGGGGAAGGCCGCGGCGTACAGGGCGGCCGACGACTCGAGCGGCACGGCCGGCTGCGCCCCCCACGCCCCCTCCCCGTAGTCGGCGTAGCGGACCCGCACCTCCACCCGCCCGGCGCGCCGCCCCTCCCCGCGCAGCCGCTCCCCCGCCCGGTCGCAGAGATCGGCGAGTTCCCCCGCGAGCAGCGCTTCATCGTTCGAGTCTTCGCCCAGCGTCCTTTCCAGTTCCAGCGCCGGTGCCGAACGCGCCGGGACCACCGGGGTGCGGTCAATCCCCAGGGCCCGTTCGCGGAGCAGGAAACCGGGACGGCCGAACGCCAGGGCGAGATGTTCCGGCCTCATCGCGGCGACTTCGTGGATGACGCGGATATTCAGTTCCCGGAACCGCTCCTCGGTCCGGGGCCCGATACCCGGGAGCAGCCGCACCGGCAGCGGGGAGAGGAAGGAACTCTCTTCCCCGTGCGGCACGTCCTGCAGTCCCGCCGTCCGCGTCGCTTCCGTCGCGATCCGGCTGACCATCTTATTGGAGGCGATCCCGAGCGCGGCCTCGAGACCCAGCCGCCGCAGGATCTCCCTGCGCGCTCTCCAGGCGGCGTCCCTCGGCGGCCCCCAGAGCCGGCCGGTCCCCGTGACGTCCAGGTAGGCGTGCCCGTGCCCCGAGGGTTCGAGCACCGGGGAGTACGCCGCCAGGATCCCGCATATCGCGCGGGAGGCCCGGAGGTAGAGGGGTTCGTTCGGAGGCAGCACGACCATGTCCCGGCAGCAGCGCAGCGCCCGGGACAGAAGCATCCCCTTGCGGATCCCCGCCTGCCAGGCTTCCGGGGACAACGCCGTCACGACCGAGCGCGCCGCGGTGCGCGGCGCGACCACCACGGGGCGCCGGCGCAGTTCGGGATGCACCACCCGTTCCACGGCCACGGGGAAAGACCTGACGGTCAGGTGGATGATTTCGCGGTCCATGGGGGCACCCGTGCTTCCTTCGCCGTTGCGGCCAGAATGTCGATGAGCATGCGGGCGTTGACGGCCGCCTGC
>JAAYCX010000017.1 GCA_012729555.1 Acidobacteriota bacterium | reverse complement strand
TCAGCAGGAGCGTGCCTCAAGGGAATTTGGATTCCGCCCCGGGATAGGGTATGATTCTGTTCTCTGTGGGGCTTCCGTAACATTTCGCAGGTCGAACGGGCCGCAGACCCCCTGCGCGGGGAAGCGGCCTTTTCTGTATCCCGCAGGCGCAGCAGCCCCGGATCCGCAACCGACGGAGCCTGTAAGCATCGGAAATGCGCCGCCCGCGGCGCCGCCCGGAGAGTCCGGACGGCCGCCCCCGGGCGCGTGAAAGGAGACGAGTCCATCATGGCAAGAGGAGAAGCCTATATCGCCTGCCCGCACTGCGGTTTCCAGTCGCGAATCCCGCTCATGGCGCTGCAGCGCGACAACTATCACTGTTCGCGTTGTGGCAGCCCGGTTCCCCTGGCCGCCGCCAACGTGCCCCAGGATGACGGAAACCGCCCCGCCAGCCGGCCCAGGAAGACCTTTCACCGCCGCAAGAGGCGCTGAAGCGCCCGCGCGGCGCACGGCGTCCCGAGGGGCGGGCGGGAAGGGTCCGGGGCCTCGGGCCCCGGCAGGGAACGCTTACCAGCGGGGTTCGCGATGGCGTCCCGGGGTTCGTTTCCCCCCTTTTCCGAAGCCGCCCCGGCGCTCCGGTTTGGGTTTGGCCTCGTTGACGGCCAGGGGCCGGCCGTTGATCGGAAACGCGTTCAATTCCTCGATGGCCCTGGCCGCTTCCTCCTCGGTGGACATCTCCACGAAGGCGAACCCCCGCGATCGGCCCGTTTCCAGGTCGCGCATCACCGTCAGGGAATCCACCTTCCCCTTTTGTTCGAACATGCCCCGAAGTTCCTCCTCGCCCAGCGAGAAAGGAAGGTTTCCCACAAACAGGTTTTTTCCCATGTTTCTTCTCCCGTCCTGCCGGAATGTTCCGGCGCTGTCCTGCTCTCAATGAAGTCCGCTCCCGGGGCCGCGCTCCTGCCGCCGTCTACCGGGCGTGCGCCCTCCTCCTGGCTCCGGCGAGACCCGGCCTGAAGCTCCTGCTCCGTTCCGTTCGAGGGGCGGCTGCGGCTGCGGCGAGGGTCGGCGGGGCCGGCTCCGCGGCGGCAAAACCCGGCACCCGGCGGCGCTCGATCCGGGATCCGAAAATCCTCTCGATCTGCCGCACGAGCGGTTCGTCGTCCGCCACCGTGAAGGTGAAGGCCTCCCCCGTGCAACCCGCCCGCCCCGTGCGCCCGATCCGGTGGGTGTAGGCGTCCGGGGTATCGGGCATGTCGAAGTTGATGACATGGGAGATTTCCGATATGTCGATGCCGCGGGCGGCGATGTCGGTGGCCACGAGGATGTCGTATTTACCGCTGCGGAACCCGTTGATGGCCGACTGCCGCCGGTTTTGCGCCATGTCCCCCTGAAGGGCCGAGACACGGTAGCCGTTTTTGGCCAGGCGGTCCGCCACGCGGACGGCCCGGCGTTTGGTCCGGGTGAAGACCAGCACCCTCCCGGTCGGGGTCCGTCCGAGCAGGTCCAGCAGCAACCCCGATTTCATCGTTTCCGCGACCGGGTAGAGGGAATGGGCCACGCTCTTGACGGGCGCCAGCGCGCCGGCCTGGACGTGGACCGGGTTCCGCAGGATGGTGTCCGCCAGCGTCCGGATGTCTCCCGGCATGGTGGCCGAGAACAGCATGGTCTGGCGGCGGGCCGGAAGGGCCCGCAGGATGCGGCGGACGTCGGGCAGAAAGCCCATGTCGCAAAGCCGGTCCGCCTCGTCCAGCACCAGGATTTCGATGGCCCCGAGGTCCAGGTCCCCCTCCCCGATCAGGTCGAGGATCCGTCCGGGGCATCCGACCACGACCTGGCTGCCGCTCCGGATGTTTCTGACCTGGGACACCCGGCTGACGCCGCCGTAGACGGTGGCGCTCCGGACCCGGCCCCCGCGGCCCAGGCTCACGATCGACTCGTGCACCTGTTCCGCCAGTTCCCGCGTCGGTTCCAGGATCAGGACCCGCGCGCCCCGCGCGGGGTGGGACTCGAGGTGCTGCAGCATGGGCAGGACGAAGGCGGCTGTTTTTCCCGTGCCCGTTTCGGCCAGACCCAGCAGGTCGCGCCCCTGGAGCGCCAGGGGGATGGCCTGCTGCTGGATCGGCGTGGGGTGATGGTAACCGGCCGCGCGTATGGCGGCGTGGATGTTCGGATGAAGCGGAAAATGGTCAAAACTCTGCAAAAAGAGACTCCTTGGCACGATGAGCCAAGGTGCACTCTCAGCCCAAGATTTAATAGGAAATTCACTTCACCGGGTACAGTGCGGATGCGGTTTGCGAACCCGGCAAGTATAGCACTGCGGCGGGATAAATCCAAATGGGGAGTGCCGGCGCATTCCGATAGGGTTCCGGCCCCGGAAGGTGTATACTATTGTTTAAGTCGAATCCATCGCCCAGACGCTGCTGCTTGTTCCCCGCGTTCCTGGATTTATGCAATGTCTTTCTCCCGAGGCAAGGACCGGCATGGCGACACACCTCGCATTTCAGCTCAGATACATCGGCGTCATCCCCCAGGAGGGATGCATGGAGTACGGGTTTCACCTCGAAGAGAAGGGGAAGGACCTCCGGCTGATCGTGATGAAAATCGAGAGCGGGTTGTTCCGGGGGTCGGAACTGATGGTCCAGGAAGCCCCGGACCTCTGCTACCAGAAGCTGCTGGCCGACCTGCAGAGCGAGGAGGCCGAAGGGCCGGTCCGTGCTCGCGTATCGGTGACCGCCTCGGACATCGCCCGTTACCGGGAGTCTCATCCGACGGTCAAGGCGCGCAAGGCGGGGAGCCGCCGCATGGTGACCGCCCCTACCTCCGCGAGGGCGCAGGCACCTGCAGGTCCGGCAGAGGACGCGCCGAAAAAAGAGCACGGCAGGGGCGGGCGATGAGGCGGGCCCAGCGCACCGCCTGCGAACGGTGGGCGCTCTCGGTCGCGATCCCGGTGTTGGCGTACATCTGGCGGTAGAGTTTGGATATCAGGACGAAAGCCATCCGGGACCGGATCTTCGACACGCACCTGGAGCGGTTCCAGATCTTGGGCAGGCTGTAGAAATTCCCCCACACCTCCTGGGTGTGCCTGCGGATTTCCTCGGGCGACATGGTGGGGTGCGGCAGGTAGATCTTGGGCCTGCGGTCGGGTGGGACCAGCCAGTTGCGGGTCAGGGGGAGGGTGTCCACCCCGGGATTGGCCTCCTGGACGCTCTTTTCCCATTTCTCGAAATCGATCGTTCCCGGGAAGGGCGTCAGCGGGACGAACTGCGCGAAGGTCAGTTCCGCCCGGTCGGCGAGGTCCGAAGTGGCCCTGAAGGTGTCCTCGGTGTCGCTGGGGAGGCCGAAGATGAACGACCCCAGCACGTGGATATCGGCGACCCGGAACTTCTTCAGGCGCTCGACCAGGTTCTCCCCGCTCAGGTTGAACCCCTTGTACATGCTCTCCAGGCCGGTCGCGTTTATGGATTCGACCCCCACCAGAGCTCCCTTGATGTTGGCCTTTTTCATGGCGGTGAGGAACTCTTCGTCTTCGGCCGCCTCCATCGTGATCTGGGTGAACGCGATGAGGTCTCCCCCGATGCGGGCGAGCCGGTCCATGAGTTCGAACCGTTCCGCGCGGATCGCGCTCAGCCACTCGTACCGGGTCTTGTCCTCGCGCGCCGCCGCCACTTCCAGGTCCCGGAGCGTGACGGGATAGAAATTGTCGTCGGCCAGGGCGATGAAGCGGTAGCCCATGCGGCGCAGGGCGACCACCTCCTCGATGACGGGGTCCACCGGCCGCTGGCGCGGCTTCTGGCCGTCGGTGCGCCAGACCGAGCAGAAGGAGCAGTGCTTCGGGCATCCGCGGATGGTCTGCACCGAGGCCCACATGTAGGAACCGGGCCGGAGCAGATCCCAGCGCGGGATGGCGAAATCCGCGGCGTCGATGATGCCCCCCTCGTAGACCGGCTGGAGCTTGCCCTCCGCGCAGTCGGAGAGCGCCTGCCCCCAGGCGAGGTCGCCGTCCCCGCGCACGACCGCGGCGGCGCCCCCCAGCCTGCCCGGCTCTTCCGGGTACAGGGTGGCGTGAATTCCGCCGAAAACGGGGATGCCCCCGCGCTCGGACACCCTCTTCCCGATCTGGTACCCGCGCCAGGCGTTGCTGGTGTGGATGCCGATGCCGACCACTTCCCCCGGCTCGACCTGTTCGGGATCAAAGGGGTTCAGGGTTTCGTCGTGGATCAGGGGATCGCCGTAGGTGCGCGGGGTGGCGCCGGCTAGAACGTAGAGCCATCGCGGCGTGATCACGCCGATGCCGAAGGATACGTCGCTGGGGTTGACCAGGTGAATGCGCAAAAAAAAAGCCCTCCTCGTATCAATTGGGGGTGGATGAGGCTCCATGCAGAGTCCACAGGCATAAGCAGAGGGCTGGTTTCCACCTGCATCAAGGCTACCATTGGGGAGCACCCGGCACAATCAGTATTTGCCGCCCTCGGCTGGAAGCGGCCGACCGCCCGGCGCGCGGCCTCACCAGGGAGTGGACACTCTCTCCCCGCCCCGCACCAGCCGGGCCACCCAGTATCCCCCCGCGGCGCGGAAGCCGATCCGGCGGTAGCACCCCAGGGCGGCCGGGTTGTCCCGTCCGGTGAACAGGACCGCCCGGCGAGCGCCCCGGCTCCACATCGCCCGGATGAGGGAGGCGCAGACCGCCCGGGCGTATCCCCGGTTGCGGTGGGCCGGGTCGGTGGCCACCCCGAGGATCTGGAAGGCCGCTATCCCCATGCCGTTGGTCTGGGCGGTCGCGACCGGGCCGGAACCGGCGTCCAGCACCAGGCAGAGGGGGTTCATCATCAGCGCCCGGAGTTCGTGCTCGGTCACCGGCGCTCCGGGGGGACGGTTGTGGATCTGGCGGAGGAGCTTGACGACCGGGATGTGGTCCCCGAGCCTGATGGGCCGGACCAGGCCTTCGAATTCCTGCGGCGGCGGGGGGGAGTCGAGCTCCATCAGCAGGCAGCGCGGGTCCTTTGCGTGACGCCACCCCATCCCGGCGAGGACCCGGCAGGCGGCGGCTGCCGGGCCGGCCGGGGCGCACAGGCTCTGAAGGCCCGGATGGCGCGCGGCCAGTTCCGAGGCGAGTTCCCGCGCTGCCGCGTCCGCCGCCGCCCCGAGCACGACCGCGCGCGGTTCCTCGTAATACCCGCCCACCCCCAGCCACTCCCCCGCCCCCCGGGCGGCATAGAGGTGGGTTCCGGGGAAACGGTTTTTCAGGTTCCCGGTGAGGAACAGGCACTCGGATTCGTGCGGCCGGAGGAAGGCGAGCAGGCGCCGCCGGACCTCTTCCTCCCCGTGGTCGAGTTTTTCTATCCGCATGCCCGCCCCATTTTCAAATCAGAAATCGCACACTTCACCGTGTCCAACCCGATGCTCAAGATCGTCGTCTACGACGAGGGGAGCGACGAGGTCGGCAGCCGCCTCATAGGAACGGGGGCCGGTCAGGAATCGGGGCCGCCCCCGCCCGCGGGGGGGATGTCGATGCCGTAGCGCTTGATCCTGGAGATCAGGGAGACCCGGGAGATGCCGAGGATCTCGGCGGTCGCGGTGCGGTTCCCCCCGGTCAGCTCCAGCATCCGGCGGATGTGCTCCGCCTCCCGTTCGTGGAGGGTCTTGCGCTCCGCCGGGGGCACCGAAGCGGCGCGGGAGGCGCCCGTGCGCGGGCCGCTGACGGCGTTATGGAGGTAACGGGGGAGGGAGCGGGAGGAAAGACTCCGGCCCGACTCCACCACCACCGCCTCGGCGATGATGTTGTCGAGCTCCCGCACGTTGCCGGGGAAATCGTACAGTTCCAGGAGTTCGATGACGTCGGAGTCGATCAGGGAGATCGACTTCGCATTCGCCCGGTTGTGCTTGTCGAGGAACCAGTTCGCCAGCAGCTCGATGTCCCCCTCGCGGTCGCGCAGCGGCGGGAGGAAGACGGAGCAGATATTGAGCCGGTAGTACAGGTCGCGCCGGAACCTCCCCTTGTCGATTTCGTCGGCGAGGTCCTTGTTGGTGGCCGCGATGATGCGGACGTCGGCCCCCCGCTTTTCGGTCGACCCGAGCCGGAAGTATTCCCCCTCCTGCAGCACCCTCAGCAGCTTGGACTGCACCGGCAGCTCCAGCTCCCCGATCTCGTCGAGCAGGAGGGTGCCGCCGTTCGCCTTTTCGAAGAACCCCGCCCTCGTCCGGGTGGCGCCCGTGAAGGCTCCCTGCTCGTGCCCGAAGAATTCGGAGGAGAAGAGCTCCGAGGCGAACGTCCCGGCGTTGACGGCGATGAAGGGGCGGTCGCGCCGGCGGCTGATCCGGTGGATGGCGCGCGCCACCAGCTCTTTCCCCGTTCCGCTCTCCCCCCAGATCAGGACGTAGTTCTCGCTTTCGGCGATCTGGTCCACGCGCTGCAGCACGCGCAAAAAGCCCCGGTTCCGGGTGAGGATCGACTCGAACGCCTCCTTGTGGCGCAACCCCTCCAGGGAGACCTCGTCGCGCAGTCTGTCCACCTCCGTGCGCAGCTCGGAACGCTCCAGGGCGTGATCCAGGAGCCGCAGCAGCCGGTCCTCGTCGATCGGCTTGCAGAGGTAGTCGTAGGCCCCCGCCTTCATCGACTCCACGGCGAGTTCGACATCCTCCACCCCCGTGATCACGATCACCTCGATGTGCGGGTGTTTTTCCTTCACGTACCGGAGCACCTCGCGGCCATGCACGACGGGCATGTCCATGTCGAGCATGATGGCGTCGAAATTCCCCGAATCGATGACGTCGAACGCCTGGGTGCTGTCGCCGAGGGTCTGGACGTCGTAGCGCCCGGTCTGGGCCAGGAAGATCATGAAATAGTTGAGGACGGCGGCGTCGTCGTCGATCACCAGGATGCGCTTCATGCCCCTTCACTCCTCGCGGGGGGGAAGGAGAGAGTGAGCGTCGTGCCCTCCCCCAGTTTCGAATCCACCTCTATCGATCCCTGGTGGTCCTTTATGATGCCGTAGGCGACCGAGAGGCCCAGCCCCATGCCGCCCGAGTTCTGCTTGGTGGTGAAGAAGGGGTCGAACAGGCGTTGCTGGACCTCCTCCGTCATTCCCGGGCCGTTGTCGGCGATGCAGAGCGAAACCCGCCCGTCCGGGCCGGTCGAGGTGCGCAGCTCGATGACGCCGTCCTGCCGGTCCCCCAGAGCCTCCGCCGCGTTGATCAGGTTGGCCACGATCACCTGCCCGATCTTGCTGGCACTCCCCGGGATCCTCGGCAGGTCGGGGTCCAGCTCGCAGATGACCTTGTGGCGCTTGATCTTGTTGTGGACCAGGCGCAGGCTGGCCCCGACCGATTCGTTGAGGTCGACCGGGTCGGCGACCGACGGCTCCTCCGAGCGGGCGAATTTCTTGAGGTCGCGCACGATGTCGGCGATCCGTACCGTCCCGCTCGACATGTCCTTGAGCAGCGTGGCGATGTGCTGACGGAAGACGGGGTAGGAGAGGCGCGCGACCTTGAAGCCGGGGTGGGCCTCGGCGTGGCGGTCCACGACGGGAAGCATGCTGTCCATGGCCTCGCCCAGGATGCGCATGTTCCCCTGGATGAACTGGATCGGGTTGTTGATCTCGTGCGCCATCCCGGCCGAGAGCCTCCCGAGCGACACCAGCTTTTCCGACTGGACCAGCTGGTGCTGCTTTTCCCGCAGCTCGCGGTTGGCCGCCTCCAGGTCGGACGATTTCTTCTCGAGCAGCGCGCTCGCTTGGGTGATCCGGGCTTCGCGGTCGCGCAGGTCCTGGATGATGGCCGAACTCATGTAGATGAGGCTGCAGAGGGTCACGAGCAGGGCGGCGCTGACGGCCAGGATGTACCAGGCGCTCTGGTACCGGGGGCCCAGCTCACCGACGGCGTAGTGCGGGAGGACGCCGTGGTATTCGAGCAGGACCACCGACAGGAAGAGGAGGAAGGCGAAGAGTCCCTGCGCCCATACCTGCGGCCGACGCAGCATCAGGCTGCCGATCATGACGTGCAGCAGGTAGAGGAGGATGAACGGGTTGTCCACCCCTCCGCCGTAGTGGACGACGGCGGTCAGGGAGAGATAGTCGGCGCAGATCTGCAGGTTGGCCGCGCGCTGTGCGCGCCAGGCGTAGTGGATCCCCCTGCGCTCGATGGCGCGGTGGCGCAGGAAGAAACCGAGGTTGTAGATGAAGATGAGCCCGCCGACGGCGAGGATGCCCCTGTAGGGGAGGTCGACACCGAACAGGCGGCAGAGGAGGGTGGCGAGGAGCAGCCCGGCGATGAACCCCCACCGCATCTTGATGAACCATCCGAGCCTGCCGAAGAGCTCCTTCTCGAGGAAAAGCCGATCCACCATAAAGAGTCCGCCAGTAGCCGGCGGCGGGTCGAAAGCGGCCGCCGGCTACCGACTACTATCTAACGCTTATTCCATTTCCGCAAGCTTCTTCTCCAGGACGGCGTCCAGGGTGGCGTAGGGGAAGATGTTGGCCGTCGACGCCGTGGAATCGATCCGGACCGGTTCCAGGCTCCGGATCGATACGGCTTCGGCCGGCCACGCGCCCCCCCGCCCGCGGACTCTCTCCAGCTCCGCGGCGTCGAGTCCGAGTCCGGCCGCCAGCGCCCGGCGGAGTTCCGCCGGGTCGGGCGAAAGGTCAGGCGCCCCGAGCGCGGCCGCCAGCCGGGCCAGGATGTCCACGTTCGCCATCCCTCCCGCCGGGCTGCTCGCCCTGTCGAGCGTGCCGATCCGGCCGTCGAAGCTGACGACCGTCCCCTCGCTCTCGGCCAGCGTCGCCGCCGGGAGGACCACGTCGGCCGCCCGCGCCGTCTCGGTCATGAAATGGTCCATTACCACGAACGACCCGATTCCGGCCAACTCCCGGTGCGCCCGGTAATCGGCGAGCGGGTTCTCGAACAGGACCAGGGCCGTCCGCGCCCGGTCGGGTTCCAGGGCGCCGTCGATGCCCGCCAGCCGTGCCCCGACGCTGTTGCAGTCCGAGTGGAGCAGGAGCAGCCCTTCGCCCGGCCCCGCCAGGTGACCCGTCAGGGCCAGGAGCTGGGCGAGCGCCTTGAGGTCGTCGACCGAACGTTCGAGGGTTTCGTCCAGGTCGTAGACGGCGACGACCTTCCGGGCGTGCGCGATCCGGTCCGCGGCGGACTGGATCTTCGCCGCCTCCACCCCGGAGAGCCCGGCCGCCCTCTCCGGCGTCAGCGACGAGATCGATTCGCGGAGCGCCCCGATCCCCGGGAGCCCGTTTCCGGTCCCGGGCCGGCCGAGGAGGTGGGCCATCATCGTCCCGTAGAGGATGCCCGCGGTGCCGCGGCGCGCGTCCAGCCAGAGGTCCTCGGGGCGCACGAGGTCGATCGGGCCGGAGTTGACCGAGATCATTCCCGCCCCTTCGCGCAGCGCCCGCCTTACGGCCATCCCGAGCACGGGGTGCGTGGCGCCCGGGTCGGCCCCGGCGACGAGGATGAGATCGGCGCCGGCCAGGTCCTCCATCGCGCACGTGGAGGCCGTCCGGCCCAGCAGGCCGTCCAGGTCGTGGCGGGGGCCGCCGCGCCGGGAGCGGCCGTAGCTGCCGGCCCGGCCCGTCCCGAGGGAGGCGGCGATGCGGGCGACAAGGTACGACTCCTCGATCGTCATCCGGGGGGCCGCCAGGATGGCGACCGATTCGGCGCCGCCTGTCTTCACCCCCTTGCCGAGTGCCGCGGCGGCCGCCTCGATGGCCTCGTCCCACCCGGTTTCCTCCAGCTTGCCGTTCTTTCTCACCAGCGGCTTCTTCAGGCGGTCGGGCCCCTGGACGAGGCCGGTGCCGAAGCGCCCCTTGCGGCAGAGCTCGCCCCTGCCGTCGGCCAGCGTGTTCGGGGCGGTCGCCCACAGGAGGCCGTCGGCGGCCACGTTCAGGTCGAGGCGGCAGCCGACGGAGCAGAAGGTGCAGACCGAGGGGACCCGGGTCGTTTTCCACGGCCCCTGGCGGCTGTACTGGAACCGGGCTTCGAGGGCGCCCGTGGGGCAGCTCTCGACGCACGCGCCGCAGGCGATGCAGTCGCTCTCGGCCATCGATTTCCCGAGCGCCGGGCGGACGGTCGTGTCGAACCCCCGGCCGACGAAGCCCAGGACTCCGAGCCCCACGATCTCGGAGCAGGTCCGGATGCAGCGGCCGCAGAGGATGCACTTGTTCGGGTCGAGCGAGATCAGCGGGTGGCTCCGGTCGACCTCGTGACGGCGCACCTCGCCGGAGAGGCGGGCGATATCCACCCCGTATTCCCCGGCGTAGCGCTTGAGGTCGCAGTGGAAGACCGATTTGCAGCCGCACTCCATGCAGCGCGCGGCCTCGTGCTTCGTGTGCGGCTCGTCCAGTCCCGTCTCCACCTCCCGGAAGTCGCGCACGCGCTCCACCGCCCCGCGTTCGGGCATCCGGCAGCGCGGTTCGGGCTCCACGGCCGCGAAGGTTTCCTTCGGGATCTCGCCGAAGAAGTCGCGGCGGCTCTTGAAGTCGGGTTCCGGGCCGACGGCCTCGCCGCAGGTGAGGTACTGGTCGATGGCGAGGGCCGCCCGGCGCCCGTGGGCGATGGCGTCGATGACGGTCGAGGGCCCCAGCACCACGTCTCCGCCGGTGAACACCCCGTGGACGCTCGACTCCATGGTGGCGGCGTTCGATTCCAGGGTGGCCCAGCGGTTGGCCGCCGGGCGCGCGTCCTCGGGGTCCCCTGCGAGGGCCGAGAGGTCGGTGTCCTGCCCGATGGCGGCGAAGATGTAGCTGCAGTCGATGTCGACGACGGCCCCCGGGATCGGGACCGGCTTGCGCCGCCCGCTCGCGTCCGGCTCCCCGAGTTCCATGCGCTGGCAGCGCAGCCCCCGGAGCCGGCCGTTTTCCGCGATCAGTTCCAGGGGAGCCGCCAGCAGTTCCATCTTCGCCCCCTCGGCCTCCGCCGCGTCGACCTCCTCGTGGTGCGCCGGCATTTCGGCGCGGGTCCGGCGGTAGACGATCGTCACCTCCTCCGCGCCGCAGCGCAGGGCGGTCCGGGCCGCGTCGATGGCGGAATTCCCCCCCCCCACCACCACCACTTTCCCCTGGAGCTCCGGCTTCCCCTCCAGTTCGCAGTCGCGCAGGAAGTCGAGGGCGGAACGGACCCCCACGATGGAGTCCTCGTTCTCGAGCCCCATCTTCTTGCCGAGGGGGGCTCCGAGGGCGACGAAGACCGCGTCGAACCCCTCGGCGCCGCGGAGGCTCTCGAGGGTGAAGTCCCTGCCGAGGGCCTTCCCGGTCTCCACGCGGATGCCGAGATCGAGGATCCCCTGGATCTCCCGGTCCAGTTGCTCGCGCGGCAGCCGGTATTCGGGGATGCCGTAGCGCAGCATTCCTCCGAGCTTGGGGAGGGATTCGAAGATCGTCACCCGGTGCCCCCGCAGGGCCAGGTAATTGGCGCAGCTCAACCCGCCCGGGCCCCCGCCCACCACGGCCACGCTCCTGCCGGAATCGGGGAGATCGGCAGGCTTGAGGGGCGGGGTGCCGTGGCTTTCGGCGACGTAGCGCTTGATGAAGTTGATGCCGACCGGCTCGTCCACCTCGTTGCGCAGGCAGGCGACCTCGCACTTGCGGACGCAGACGCGGCCGCAGACGACCGGGAGCGGGTTCCGTTCGCGGATGAGGCCGAGCGCCTCGTCGTGGTACCCCAGGGCCGAGAGGCTCAGGTAGCCCTGGATGTCGACCCCGGCGGGACAGGCGCGCTGGCCGGGGCAGACGCAGTCGGCGTAGTGGTCCGAAAGGAGGAGCTCCAGCGCCGTCTTGCGCGCGGTGACGATCCGGTCGCTCCGGGTGGTGACCTCCATCCCGTCGCGGATCCGGGTCACGCAGGACGGCAGCAGCCGGGGCGAGCCCTTGACCTCCACCACGCACAGGAAGCAGGAGCCGTACGGCTCCAGCCGGGGGTCGTGGCACAGGGTGGGGATGTCGTCGAGCTGACCGGCGCGCACCACGTCCAGGATCGTCTGGCCCGGGTCCCCCGACACCTTCCGGCCGTTGATCGTCAGTTCCACTCGAAGGGTCTTCTTTTCGGTATCCATTGCCATCTTCCTACCTGTTTCCTTTATGGGCGACGTCCGCGGACCCTGCCCCTATCTTTTTTCTATGGCCCCCACGTTGCAGACCGTGATGCATTTGCCGCAGCGGATGCATTTGGCGTCGTCGATCGTGTGCGGCTGCTTCTTTTCACCGGTGATGGCGCCCACGGCGCAGGCGGCGATGCAGAGCCCGCACCCGATGCATTTTTCCGGGATGACGGCGAACTGCACCAGGGCGAGGCACGATTTGGCCGGGCATTTATGGTCCCGGATATGGGCGTGGTATTCGTCCAGGAAATAGCGCAGGGTCGTGAGCACCGGGTTGGGCGCGCTCTGGCCCAGCCCGCAGAGCGAACTCGATTTGATCTGCTCCCCGAGCTCCGACAGCAGGGCGATGTCCTCTTCCTTCCCCTTTCCGGCGCAGATCCGTTCGAGGGTTTCCAGCATGCGCTTGGTCCCGACCCGGCAGAAGGTGCACTTGCCGCACGACTCGTTCTGCGTGAAGGAGAGAAAAAAGCGGGCCACGTCCACCATGCAGGTGGTCTGGTCCATGACGACCATGCCCCCCGAGCCCATGATGGCACCGGTGGCGGTGATCTGTTCGTAGTCGATGGGGGTGTCGCCGAGGCTGGCCGGGATGCAGCCGCCCGACGGCCCTCCCATCTGCACCGCCTTGAACGGCCCGCCGGTGAGCGTGCCGCCGCCGATGCCGTAGATGACTTCGTTGATGGTCATTCCCATCGGGACTTCCACCAGCCCGCCGTTTTTGACCTTGCCGGCCAGGGCGAAAACCTTGGTCCCCTTCGACCCCTCCGTCCCGAGGGAGTTGAAGGCGTCGGCGCCGTGGAGGACGATCCAGGCCACGTTGGCCAGCGTCTCGACGTTGTTGATGCAGGTAGGGTGTCCCCAGAGCCCCGCCTCGACGGGGAAGGGGGGCCTCACCCTGGGCATGCCGCGCTTCCCCTCGATGGAGGCGATCAGGGCGGTTTCCTCGCCGCAGACGAAGGCGCCGGCCCCCTCCTTCAGCTTGATGTCGAAATGCAGCCCCTTTCCCAGGATGTTGCTGCCGAGCAGCCCGCGGGCGGTCGCCTGGGAGATGGCGTGCTTGAGCCTTTTCACGGCTTCCGGGTATTCTGCCCTCACGTAGATGTAGCCGGCGTCGGCGCCGATGGCGTAGGCCGCCAGGGCCATCCCTTCGAGGATCGAGTGCGGGTCGCTTTCGAGCAGGCTCCGGTCCATGAAGGCGCCGGGGTCCCCCTCGTCGGCGTTGCAGATCACGTACTTGTGCGTGTCGCGGGACCCGGCCGCGAGCCGCCACTTGGTTCCGGTGGGGAACCCGGCGCCCCCGCGGCCGCGCAGCCCGCTGTCGGCGATCGTCTGGACCACCTCTTCCGGCGTCATCCGGGTGAGCGCGCGTTCGAGCGCCTGGTACCCGCCGCGCTCCAGGTATTCGTCCAGGCTGTCGGGGTCGATGATACCGCTGTTGCGCAGGGCGATCCGCCGCTGTTTCGACTGGACGCCGGCGGAGTCGAGGACCCAGCCGGCCACCGGGCGGCCGTTCCGGACGTGCTCTTCGACGATGCGTTCCACCCGGTCCGGGGTCACGTTCCGGTAGAAAGTGCTGCCGCCGTCGCCGTCCTTGACCTCGACCAGGACCTCGGCGTAGCACATGCCGATGCAGCCGGTCTTTTTCAGGAGCGCGTCGCTGGAGTCGGAGCCCAGGACCTCCGCAAACCTCTGATAGACCTTGAGGCCCCCGGCCGCCAGCCCGCAGGACCCGAGCCCCACTAAAACTTCCCGCATAAAACCTCCGAAGATAACCCCGGGCTCCGCGCCCGGGTCGATAAGCCGCCTGCCCCCGTTTCCGGGCCTCCCGGAAACGCCGCGGTGATGGAGAGGCTAGGCCGTCGCGGGCCGCTCGCCGTCGGAAGGCCCGGCCGGCGCGGCAGCTTTGGCAGCGTCACGGCGGTACTGGCGCAGCAGCTTCCGGACGGACTGGGGCGTCAGGCGCCCGTGAGTCTGGTCGTCGATCATCAGGGCGGGAGCCAGACTGCAGCATCCCAGGCAGGCCACGACCATGTAGGTGAACACCCCGTCCCCCGTCGTCTCGTCCGGGGCGACCGCGAGCTCGTCGGAGATCACCTGCCCGATCGTCTCCGCCCCGACCACGTGGCACGCGGTCCCCTTGCAGAGGCGGATGATGTGCTTGCCCAGCGGCTTGGTGCGGAACTGCTTGTAGAAGGTGATGACGCCGCAGATTTCGGCCGTGGGGATCCCGGTGATGTCCGAGATCTGCCCGATGGCGGATTCCGGGACGTAGCCGTAGCTGTCCTGCGCGGCCTGGAGCAGCGGGATGAGCATCCCCGGCTCACCCCGGTGCCGCCACAGCATGCGTTCAAACGCGGCCGGTACCCGGACGCTTTCATCTGGCTGAATCATGATCTGACCGCTCCACGCTTACTTGGATGAGAAATTCAACGTGTTGAGCTGCTTGATCCGGAGGATGCCCGGAATCAGGCGGATCTCGCTGCGGATCGTGTTCTGGATCTGCTGGGTGGAAGCCCCCTCGAGCAGGAGGATGATGTGCTTCCCGCCGTCGGTCACGTCGCAGTGGACCACGTTGTCGGTGAAATAAAGCTTCATGTAAAGGCTTGAGAGCTTCGCCGGGTCGACGTCCAGGATGGCGTAGGACGCGGTCTTGCGCAGGCTGCGCCCGCCGGCGGCCCCGCCGCCCTCCTCGTTCATCGCCTGGACCTTTTCGTAGTCCTGGATGAACTCCTCGAGTTCCCGCGGTATGGCGGGCTTTTCCGAACAGTGGAGCTCGTAGCGCTGCACCCCCTCGAGCGACTTCATGTGCCCTTCCACCAGCCGCTGGAGGTCCTGGCGGTTGTGCGCCTGCACCAGCAGGACGATGTCCCAGTCGCCGACCACGGGGTCGCAGTAACACACGCCGTCCGCGTAGTAGAGTTTCGAGAACATCTCCGGCAGGTCCGCTTCCTTTTCCCCGCGGATGAAGACCAGCCCGCTCGCCTGTTCGTTCGGCTCCTCCGCCGCCTTCGGTTCGGGCCGGACGGCTCCGGACGGGACCAGGTCCTTGATCCGGGCCACCAACTCGTCCATTTCAAAGGGCTTGTCGAGGTAGGTGCTGCCGCCGTGGCTGTGAACGGCGTTGATCGTGTCGTCGTTGCCGTAACCCGTAATGACGACCACCGGGAGCTCCGAGTAGATCGATTTCAGCACGGAAAGGATCTTCAGCCCGTCGATGTCGGGGAGGCGCAGGTCGAGCACGACGCAGCCGAAGGGGTTCCGCCTCGATTCGGCCGCCTTGATCTTCGACAGGGCGGAGAGTCCCTCCTCGCATTCATCGACCTCGAATCCATGCTGGGCAAGCCCGACCATGACCTGACGGCGCAGTGCGGCTTCATCGTCCACTATCAAAACTCTGGGTTGTATGCTCATCGTTTCTTCCTTTCATGGCCGGGGATTGGGTGATCTCCGGCGATTGATATTATGTGTCCGATGGCATCAATGCAATCTTTGGGCCACACCGGCCGATCTGGTTAAATTATAGAAAATGAAGATATTATGCCAAAAGCGGCAACAAGGCGGAGCCTGTCGCGGACTGTTAAGGGATTTAACATCTGATTCATAAGATCTTTATATTCCGTGATATAGCTCCAGTGTTCAGAAATTTAACAGTCACAGATTTTATACTCCGATCCCCCCTCGAGTCAATTGAAGGGTTAGGGCTGCAGATGCTGCCTGAAAAGCTGGAGCAGTTCACGGCTGGCGGCAAACGGCGTGGCCTCGCCGCGCCGGACTTCCTCCCTGAGACGGGGCAGACGGGCGGCGACCCTCGGGTCGGCGTGGAAAGACTCCTCGAGGCCCAGCATCAGAAGTTCGTTCATCCATGCGAGCGCCTGGCGGCTGCGCCTCTCGGCGAGCAGGCCCCCGCGCTCCATCAGCCGCCGGTGGTCCAGGATCATCTGCCAGACCTCCGCGATCCCCTCGCCGTGGAGGGAGGAGCAGGTCAGGACGGGGGGGAGCCACCCGTCGGCCGGGGCGGGGAAGAGATGGAGCGCGCCGGCGTACTCGATCCGGGCGCGGTCGGCCTTGCGTTTGTTGTCCCCGTCCGCCTTGGTGATGGCCATGCCGTCGAGCATCTCGATGATGCCGCGCTTCATCCCCTGCAGCTCGTCCCCCGCCCCGGCCAGCATCAGGAGGAGGAAGAAATCGGTCATGGAGCGGACGGCGGTTTCCGACTGGCCGACGCCGACGGTCTCCACCAGGATGTTCCGGTAGCCCGCGGCTTCGCACAGGAGCATGGTCTCCCGCGTGCGCCGCGCCACCCCTCCCAGGTGGCCCCGGGACGGGGAGGGGCGGATGAAGGCGTCCGTTTCCACGGCCAGCCGTTCCATCCGGGTCTTGTCCCCCAGGATGCTGCCGCCCGAAATCGGGCTCGAGGGATCGACGCTCAGCACCGCCACGTTCTCCCCGCAATCGCGGATCAGGTGCATGCCCAGCGCGTCGATGAAGGTGCTCTTGCCGACCCCGGGAACCCCGGTGATGCCGACCCGGCGGCTCCGCCCGGCGTGCGGGAGGAGGCGGTCGAGGATGCGGGCCGCGAGTTCCCCGTCGGAGGGGAGATCGCTCTCGACGACGGTGATGGCGCGGGCCAGGATCGTCCGGTCTCCGCCGAGGACCCCTTCCACGTACCGTTCGAGCGGCAGGCGCCGGCGCGCCGGGGTGCGAGGGTGTCGGGCGTTTTCGGCCATGGCGGTCAAGGTAAGGGTACCTCCGCCCCCGGGCCGGGGAAGCGTCTTCCCGGCCCGGGGGCCTGCAAAATCAGGCGCCGGCGTGCTGCATCAGCGCCTTCAGCACCTTCTGGGCGCAGAGGGGAATGACCGTTCCGGGGCCGAAAATATCGGTCGCCCCCGCCCGGTAGAGCTCCTCGTACGCCTGCGGCGGGATCACGCCGCCGACAAAGACCAGGATGTCCTCCCGGCCCAGCTTCTTGAGTTCGGCGATGACTTCCGGGACCAGGGTGGCATGCCCCCCGGCCAGGGAAGAGGCGCCCAGGGCGTGCACGTCGTTTTCCACCGCCATCCGCGCCGCCTCGCGCGGCGTCTGGAACAGCGGGCCGACGTCGACGTCAAAGCCGAGGTCGGCGAACGCCGTGGCGACCACCTTCGCGCCGCGGTCATGGCCGTCCTGACCCATCTTGGCGACCAGGATGCGGGGCCGGCGCCCTTCGGCCCTGGCGAACTCCTCCGCCAGCGCCGCCGCCTTCCGGAATTCCGGGTCCTGCCGGCTCTCCGAGGAGTAGACTCCGGAAATGGTCCGGTTGACCGCCTGGTAGCGCCCGAAAACCTTTTCGAGCGCCGAGGAGATCTCCCCCAGGGTCGCCCGCCGGCGCGCGGCTTCGACCGAGAGGTCGAGCAGGTTCCCATCCCCCTTCTCCGCCGCGAGGGTGAGCGCGCCGAGGGCGGCGTCCACCGCCGCCTGGTCCCGCCCCGCCTTCGTTGCGGCCAGCCGGCGCAGCTGCGATTCCCGCACCGCCTGGTTGTCCACCACCAGGACGTCGAGCTCCTCCTCCTTCTCGGGCCGGTACTTGTTGACCCCGACGATGGTTTCGCGTCCGGAATCGATCAGCGCCTGCCGCCGTGCGGCCGCCTCCTCGATCCGCATCTTGGGGATGCCGGTCTCGATCGCCTTGGCCATGCCGCCCAGCTCCTCGATCTCCCGGATGTGGCGCCAGGCCTTCTGCATCAGCTCCCGCGTCAGGGCCTCCACGTAGTAGCTCCCGGCCCACGGGTCCACCACCTTGGTGATGTCCGTCTCCTCCTGCAGGTAGATCTGGGTGTTGCGCGCGATGCGGGCCGAGAAATCGGTCGGCAGCGCGATCGCCTCGTCCAGCGCGTTGGTGTGCAGCGACTGGGTATGCCCGAGCGCCGCGGCCAGGGCCTCCACGCAGGTGCGCGGGACGTTGTTGAACACGTCCTGCGCCGCCAGGCTCCACCCGGAGGTCTGCGAGTGGGTCCGCAGCGCCATCGATTTCGGGTTCTTGGGGTCGAAAGCGCGGATGATCTTCGCCCACAGGATGCGGGCCGCCCGCATCTTGGCGATCTCCATGAAGTGGTTCATGCCGATGCCCCAGAAGAAGCTCAGCCGGGGGGCGAATTTGTCGATGTCGAGCCCCGCCGTGATCCCGGTGCGGATGTACTCCAGCCCGTCGGCCAGCGTGTAGCCGAGCTCGATGTCGGCGGTGCCGCCCGCTTCCTGGATGTGATAGCCGCTGATGGAGATGCAGTTGAACTTCGGCATGTTGGCGGAGCAGTAGCGGAAGATGTCGCCGATGATGCGCATCGAGGGGAGGGGAGGGTAGATGTAGGTGTTGCGGACCATGAACTCCTTCAGGATGTCGTTCTGGATGGTCCCGGCCAGGTCCTGCGTCTTCACCCCCTGCTCCTCGGCGGCGACGATGTAGAAGGCCATGACGGGAAGCACGGCGCCGTTCATGGTCATCGACACCGACATCTGGCCGAGGGGGATCTGGTCGAAGAGGATCTTCATGTCCTCGACCGAGTCGATCGCCACGCCGGCCTTGCCGACGTCTCCCAGCACGCGCTCGTTGTCCGAGTCGTAGCCCCGGTGGGTGGCCAGGTCGAAGGCGACCGAGAGCCCCTTCTGGCCGGCGGCGAGGTTGCGCCGGTAGAAGGCGTTCGATTCTTCCGCCGTCGAGAATCCCGCGTATTGCCGGACGGTCCAGGGACGCATGCAGTACATGGTCGCATAGGGCCCGCGCAGAAACGGCGGGATGCCGGCGGCGTAGTCGAGGTGTTCCATCCCCTCGAGGTCGGCGGCCGTGTACACGGGCTTGACCGCGATCCCCTCGGTCGTCATCCAGGCGGCGGCCCGGTCCCCGGAGTCCGGGGCCACGGCCGGCCGCGGGCTCAGCTTGTAGTCGATTTTCGTAAAATCCGGTTTCATTGCCCGCTCCTCATTCCAAGTTTGTCCTGCCATTCCGTCAGGGTCGCGACGGCGTCGCTCCCCACGTGGACGAAGCCCCCGACGCCGGCGGCCCGAAGCGCCTCGATCTGCTCCCTGGGGTTGCCGGCGACCAGCACCGGGACCGTCACCTTCGGGCAGACCTCCCGGGCCAGTTCCGCGTATTCGGGATCGGAACTGCAGAGGACGATCATGTCGGCCTCCACCCCCTCGAAGCGGTCCGACACGGTCATGTCGAAGCCGGCGCAGCCGAAGAAATTGAGGCAGAAATTGGAGCGCGCGCCCTTCATCCTGACGTCGCCGCGGGTGAGCAGCAGCACCCTGGGATACCGTCCGGTCGCCCGCGCGTGTTCGATGGTTCGCCGGCGGATCGCCTCGAACGGCTCGGCGACCCGGGCCGCGGGGAGGGGGGAAGAGGTTTCCGTGACGGGCGGGCCTTCCGGAGCCTCCTTTTCGGTGAGGTTGGGGTAGTTGTTCACCCCGACCAGGCTGCGGCGGCGGCTCGAGAGCGCCTGGGTGCGCGCGGCGCGCGCGGCGGCGACGGCCTTGCCGATCGAACCGGAGGCGAGGGATTTCGAGTAGCCCCCCTCGGCTTCCACCTGCCGGAACAGGTCCCAGGCGGCGCGCGCCATCGAGTCGGTGAGGGATTCGACGTAGTAGGACCCGCCGGCCGGGTCGGCCACCGCGTCCAGGTGCGTCTCCTCCTGGAGGATCCGCTGGATGTTGACCGCCAGGTGCGGGTCGAAGCCGAAGGGATCGATGGTGAGGCGGTCGCAGCCGCCGATGACGGCCGAGAGCGCCTCCGTGGTCACCCGCAGCAGGTTGGTGTGCCGGTCGTAGAGGCTCTTGTTGCGCCGCGGGGTGCGCGCGTGGATCCGCATCGCCCCCCCGTCCGGGTCCTTCGCGCCGAAGGCGGTCAACACCTGCGCCCAGAGGAGGCGCGCGGCCCGCAGTTTGGCGATCTCCATGAAGTAGGCGGGGCCGACGGCGAAGACGAAGGTGACGGCGCGGGCGGCCTGGTCCACCGGCTGCGCGGCCGCGAGTTCCGCGAGCCGCTCCACCCCCGCGGCCGTCGCCCAGGCCAGCTCCTGGACGCCGTGCGCCCCGGCCTCGTGCAGGAGATCGGCGCGGACGGCGCCGGGGTCGATCTCACCCTCCCGGGCGATCTCCCACCCCCGCTTCCCGCGACGGAAAGAGAGCTGCGGCTCCAGTCCCGCGAGGCTGTCCTTCCGGTAGTAGGGGCGCAGCGCGATCCCTTCCTCGGTCCTGTGGACCAGCCTCTTCTCGTAATCGGCCCCCTTGAGGTCGGCGGCGATCACCGCCTCCCACTCCGAAGTCGGGGTGGCGGGAAACTCCGCGGCCAGGCTGAGCGGTTCGCGGTCCGGGCTAGTGTCCGTCATGGGCGCCCTCCTGTACCACTTCCAGCAGGTACCCGAACGCGGCGTTCTCGGTGGCCTTGGGGTGGACGAAAAAGACCATCGTTCCCCGCGATCCCTTGCGGGGGGCCTTGTCGACGAGCTTGAAGCCGTTCGCCTGCAGGTGGTCGAACGCCTTCTGGATATCCCGGACGCGCAGCGCCATGTGGACGATGCCCCCCCGGCCGCCGTTCTTCTCGATCTGTTTGGCGACGGGGGAACCCTCGTTGAGGGGCTCGATCAACTGCAGCAGGTTGGGGCCGTCCCCCACCTGCAGGAGCACCTCGCGGACCTGGTCGGTGCCCAGGATCTCCTCGCGGTGCAGCTCCCTGAAGCCCATGGTCTTGTAGGCCTGGACGTGGGCCTCCAGCTCGCCGGGCCTGACGCTGACGGCGATATGGTCAAAAAAGAGAAAACCGGGGATCTGTTCCATCTGTGCGTTCGTCATCATTCAAACTCCACCAGCACCTGGCCCGACTGGACGCTGTCCCCCGCGTTGACGGGGATGGCCGCGACCTTTCCGGGGGCGGGAGCCGTAATATTCGTTTCCATCTTCATGGCCTCGAGCACCATCAGGACATCGCCGGCCTGGATGCTCTGCCCTACCTGCGCCGTCAGCTTGATCACGATGCCGGACACCGGGCTGCGGCAGACCTTGTCTTCGTTCACGTTCCCGCCGGCCGGCGCCTGGGACGTCGCCGCGGGGGCGGCGACGGGGGCGGCGGGCACGCGGATCGGCCCGAGCCCGAATCCGATCCCGCGACCGGGACCGGCGGCCTCGGGCTCCACGGCCTCGACATCCACCTCGTAGTTCTTGCCATCAATCGTAATGTTCAGTTTCACGCCGCCTCCTCGTTATTGTAAAGTATGGGACGCCTGGATGTTGACGCGCCCCTGCTGCGCCCACGCCCGCGAGCTGAGCAGCCGGATGCGCCGGATGCGCACGCGCACCCCCAGATAGGCGGCCAGGGCGGCCGATACGGCCGCCATCTCCTCGTCGCTGATCTCCGGTCTCACCGGCGCCGGCGCCGGCGCGACGGGCGCGGCCGCGGCCGCGGGGGCCGGGGACTCCAGCCTTTCGACCCGCTCGGCCAGCGCCGCGAGCTGCGCCTCGACCTTTTCCAGCATTTCGGTCAAATCTCTTGTCTTTACCGTCTTTGCCATGGGTATGTCCTCGGCCCTACAGCGGGATCAGGCCATGCTTCTTGGCCGGCCGCAGGGAGCGTTTGGTGTTGAGGTATTCCAGCGCCTGGGCGAGGTGCTGCCGCGTCATGGAGGGCTCGATCACGGAGTCCACCAGCCGGCGGCCCGCCGCCACGTAAGGGGTCGAGAACGCCTCGCGATACTTTTCGATTACTTCCTTCCGCTTGGCCGCCTTGTTCTCCGCCTCGGCGATCTCCTTGCGGAAGACGATCTCGGCCGCCCCTTCGGCCCCCATCACGGCGATCTCGGCCGTGGGCCAGGCATAGACGCGGTCGGCGCCCAGGTCCTTGCCGCACATCGCCAGGTAGGCCCCGCCGTAGCTCTTGCGCAGGATCACGGTGATTTTCGGCACCGTGGCGGCGGAATAGGCGAACAGGAGCTTGGCGCCGTGGCGGATGATCC
>JAAYCX010000016.1 GCA_012729555.1 Acidobacteriota bacterium | reverse complement strand
TCGCCAGGCGCCGGGCCGAGGTGGAGATCCAGAAAGCCCAGTACCTGGCCGAGCAGGAGCGGCTCAACGCCGAGGAGGTGGTGCAGAAGGAGATCGACAAGCGCAAGATCGAGATCTCGGCCGAAGCCGAGGCCGAGAAGACGCGGCGCGAAGCCCGCGGGCAGGCCGACGCGATCCTGCTCCGGTACACGGCCGAGGCCGAGGGGATCCGGAAGGTGCTGGAATCGAAGGCGGCCGGGTACCGCCTCCTGGTGGAGAGCTGCGCCAACGACGCCAAATCGGCGGCCACCCTGCTGATGATCGAGAAAATCGAGGAGATCGTCGCCCGGCAGGTCGAGGCGATCAGGAACCTCAAGATCGACAAGATCACGGTGTGGGACAGCGGCGGCGCGGGCGGGAGCTCGTCGACGGCGGGCTTTCTCTCCAACCTGATCAAGTCGCTCCCGCCGCTGCACGAAGTGGCCCGGATGGCGGGGGTGGAACTGCCCGACTACCTGGGGCACGTCGCCCCGGGCGCTCCCGAGGCGACGCCCCCGGCCGCACCTGCCTCCCCCGCCGCGGGCGATCAGGAGTAACTCAGCCCGGACAGACGGTGCAGGGCGCCCCCGCCTGGCGGGCGCCCTGCGCGGTCATTTTGCCTCAAACTCATCGGGCAGCACTTCCGCCACATTGTCCACCGAGCCGATCAGGAGCCGCCCCCCGGAAAAGACTGGCAGTTCGATGTTGTCCCGCCGTTTCGGCCGAACCTCGTGCCGGAGTCCGTCCCTTATGGCGGCATTGACCACAACCTTGAAGGTTTCTCCCCGCTCCCGCATGGCTTTCCTGATAAGAACCTCCACATCGTCGTCCAAGGTAAGAGTCGTTCTCATCGTGTTCCCGCCAGATGATGTTTCCAAAACATACTCTGGTGCATTGCTGTCCATCGCACTGCCCGCAATCAGGCGGCTTGGGATTCCTCACGGTTCAGTTCGTCGAACCTCCGCCCGGCGTAGCGCGCGGCCAGGATCCACACGACCAGGATCACCGCCACGATGAGCGACAGCCAGCGGAGCGAGGAAAACCCGCCGAAGAACGTCGTCATCAGAAGCGAGAGCCCGACGGCGACGGCCTTGGCGAAGCGCTGGACGAACATGTCGATGAAGGCCTTGGCGCGGTACTTCTCCTCCCGCGTGGCGGGGACGTAGAGCGCCTCCTTCGCCGACTGGTTGACCGAATAGCTGAAGGCGTTGTCGGCCGGGTTGAGGATGCTGCCCGTCAGCAGGGCGGGAAAGAGAAAGAACCCCACCGAGCCGCACAGGGCGGCGGCCGGGAGGACCAGCAGCGCCGTCCCGACGCCGAACCGGGTCATGATGAAGCTGGTGAAGAAGAGCTGGATGAGCATGGCGAGCACGTTGGTGATCGCGAACACATGGGAGAAATAGGCCCCGGTGGCCCCGCCGGCGACGAAGTGCTCCACGCTCGCGGTGAACTGGAAGTCCATGATGGTGGAGACGATCTCGTAAAAACCGACGATGGCCACGATCGCCAGGAGGTAGCGGGAGCGGAACACCAGCCGCGCCCCCTCGAGCGCCGCGCTCCCCCCGGGGGCCGGGGCCTCCGCCCTGGCCGCCGCCCTGGCCTTGCGGGCCGGGAGCCGGCGCGCGGCCGCGCGGGCCAGGATCATGACGACGATCATGGCGCCGATGAGGATCAGCATCCAGGTCTCGATCGCCACCCGGCCGATGAAGGCCCGGAGCGCGACGGAACCGAAGGCGCCCCCCGCCACCCCGCCGAAACCGACCAGCCCGTACAGCCGCTTGGCCTGGTCCTCTTCCACGCTGTCGTTGAGGAAGGCGAAGAAGGCGGGCACCATCAGCGTGTTGAAGAGATCCCCGAAGAGGTAGAAGCTCCAGACCGTCCCCGCGCCCGGGCGCTGGAGCAGTAGGAAATAGGCGGCGAGCACGAGGATGGAGAAGACCGAGAAGATGTAGGTGAGCTGCTGCCGGAAATACCTGCGGGCGAGGAGGGTGAAGACCGCCACGGCCGCGGCGGCCACGAGCATGTTGAGCACCTTGGCCAGGAGCTCCGCCTGGGAACCGAGCATCCGCCAGCCGAACAGGTCGAAGGCGCCCGCCGCCTTGTAGAAGTCTATGAACTCGGACTTCTTGATCGGCTTCAGCACCCAGAAGCTCGAGATCACGAGGAAGAAGTAGGCCGACATCAGCAGAGCAAAGGGGAGTTCCGCCCGCCTGACCGCGAAGATCCTCTTCAGTTCCCCCATCCCCTCACCCCCCTGAAAAGATTGTACCCTCTACGATTGTGGTTTTTTTGGTTTTTTTTGGCTATGATACCGGCTCAAAACAGGAGAGCGTGATGGCGAAATCGAGAGACATCAGGAAAGACGTCAAGAAGAAACCGGCCAAATCGATCAAGGAAAAGCGCAAGGAGAAGCTGGAGAAGAAGTCGAAATAGGCCCCCGGCGGGGGCCTACGCCTGTCCCTGCCCGCAGCACTTCTTGTATTTCTTTCCGCTGCCGCAGGGACAGGGGTCGTTCCGGCCCGTTTTGGGCTGGTCGCGGCGGAAGGGCCTCCTCGTGATGCGGCCGTCCACGAACGCCCAGGCCCCGTCCTCCCTGCGGAAGGACGCGATCTCGTGGTGGTCGACCGTCTCCCCGTCGCGGACGTAGGTGGCGATGAACTCCACGGTCCCCTCGGAGTCCCCTTCCCCGCCCCCGGCGGCGCCGAGGATCTCGAGCCCCCGCCACTCCGATTGTTCGGCCCACTCGAGCGCGCTCTCGCGGTTGAACGCGGCCCGGGAGCGCGAGTGCGTGCTCCGCTCGATGAAGTCCAGGTCGGCCGCCGTATAGGCCGTGTAGCGCGCGCGCATCAGCGCCTCCGCCGTGGGCGCCGGCGCGCCGGCGAGATACGGGCCGCAGCACCCGTCCAGAATATTGCCGCTGCCGCAGGGACACGGATCGGTCCCCTTCCGTTCGATCTGGGCCATGCCTTCCCCCCCTCGCACAATAACGTCAAACCCCTGCCCGACGACGCCCCCATTATGCACCGGACCGGGCCGCCAAAGAAGACGAGGGTTCCGAATTCGAAAATATCCGCCTAGAAATCGATCGCGCTCCCGTACAAACTGCGCTACCATCGGGCCAGACGGCAGAACGCTGGAGGGGAAACCGCCATGACGCCAGGTCGACACGCGCACCGCATCCAGCCCTGGACCACCGGGCTGATCGACTGGGAAGAAAAGAACCGTTCGCTCAAGGACGCTTCCGTGACCGGTCCGGGGAGCGCCCCGAAGGAGGTGTGGCTCAACGGCCGGGACCACTTCGGGGGGATGGGGGTGCACCTCTCCTGGGGCGTCCACCGGACCCTCGGCGACTGGCACGCCCGCTCGCGCGCCCACCGGCACCCCTACCCGGAGTGCCTCTTCTTCGTGGGCCTCGACACGGCCAACGTCCATTACCTGGGGGCCGAGGTCGAAATCAGCCTCGGCGGCGAGCGGGAGGTCCACGCGTTCAACGAGCCCACCGTCGTCGTCCTCCCGGCGGGGACCCCCCACGGGCCGATCACGACCAAAAGAGTGTACAGCCCGCGCGGATTCGGGTTCCTGGCCGTGGGCCTGCACGCGACCCAGGAGATCACCTGGCTGGAAAAAGGGGGCGACGAGGCGGGAGCCCATGCCCCCGAGGGAGCCCCTCAGGGGGGGGGGAAATACGGCCATCTGGTCAAATCACTCAAAACGGGGCTTATCACCGAGCGCGGGCGGCCGGTGACGGCGCGCTTCACCCCCAAGGAGCTGGCCGCGCGCGGGGAGTTCCAGAAGCGGACGGGCTTCCGGCCGGGGCCCGGCAGCCCCGATCACATGACGTGGATGTACGGCCGGGACCTGGAAAACCTGGACCTCAACGTGGCCTGGGGCTTCTCGAGCGGCGCCGGCATCTCCCAGCGGGGGGTCGAGGCGCACTCCCACCCCGAGGACGAGATCCTGGTCTACCTGGGCACGGACCCGGACCATCCCGACGACCTGGGGGCCGAAATCGAGATCGACCTGGGGGAGGAGCACGAACGCCACCTCTTCGACCGGTCGACCTTCATCGCCTGCCCCGCCGGGATGCCTCACGGGCCGATCGTCACCCGGTGGGTAGACCGTCCCTTCGCGTTTCTCCTGATCAACCTGGCCCGAAACGTGTCGATGTCTTTCGAGTAGAGCCCGGGAGGAGGATACCCATGGCTACCGGAAAATACGCCCACCTGCTCAAGCCCCTGAAAACGGCCGAGAGGCCGGGCCAGGAGCAGATCTTCAAGAACACGGGGAACGCCGATGTCAACCGCTGGCTGAACGGCCGCGACCATCTCGAGGGGGTCGAACTGAATTTCTCCTGGGGCTTCTACACCGGTTTGGGGGACTGGCACCCGGGGATGGACCCGCACGTGCACCCCTACCCCGAGTGCCTCGTGTTCGTGGGCCTGGACCCCCACCGGCCCGAATACCTGGGCGCGAAGATCCAGTACTGCCTCGGCAAGGAGCTGGAGATCCACACCTTCGACCGCCCCTCGGTCGTCGTCGCCCCCGCCGGCTTCTGGCACTGCCCCTCGGTGACGCTCGACGTGACGAGCCCGATCGGCTACAGCTTCTTCATCATCTCCCTGGGGGCCGACCCGACCACGCGCTGGCTGGGAGACGGCATTTCGGACGAGCAGATCGCGCGCATGCAGGCGCTGTCGACCGAGGGAGGGCTGAAGCCGCCGATGAATTCGTCCTTCGGCGCCAAGAGGGTGCACGTCTCGGAAGAAACGGTGACCCGCGGCGACGTCAACGCCCGCTTCATCAAGCCGCTGGTGCCGAACTCCCTCGGGTCCCGCACCCTGGCGGACGGGGACCGGGAGCAGTACGGGGAAACGGCCGACCCGGAGCGCCGGCCGGGGCCGGGGATGACGAAAAACGCCGTGTGGATGTTCGGCCGGGACCTGGAGGGGATGAAGCTCAATTTCTGCTGGGGCATCCAGACCGGCCCCGGGGCGTGGATGCGCGGACCGGGGCGCGGGGCGCACGTGCACCCCACCGACGAGGTCCTGATGTTCGCCGGCACCGACCCGGCCGACATCGATTCCCTCGGCGCCGAAATCCAGATCGAGCTGGGGCCGGAGCACGAGCGCCACGTCATCGACCGGCCGACGGCCGTCGTCTGCCCCGCGGGCCTGGCCCACGGCCCCGTCGTCACCCGCTGGGTCGACCACCCCTTCGGTTTCCTGCTGATGTCGCTCGGCGCCAACCACGAAACGAGGTATGTCGATTAGGAGAAAATCGCCCCCCTGCCCCCTGTTCAACCTCCACGCGGTTGTGGCAATCTATGCTCCATGAACAAGCCGGGGGTCGGGAAAGCCGCGCGCTCCGCGCACGGAACGCACGGGTGGTGGGCGCGGTGGTTCGGCGTCTCCGTCAAGGTCTACCTCCTCCTCGCCCTCGCGCTCTGGCTCCTCCTCCACCTGGGAGCCGACCGCTGGTGGCCGGCCACCCTGGTCCTGTTCGGCCCCCGCTGGGCCTTCACCCTCCCCCTCCTCCTCTTCGTCCCCCTGGCGCTCGGATTTGAGCGCCGCCAGCTGCCCTGGCTCGCCGCCGCCGCCGCCGTCCTCTTCGGCCCCATCATGGGGTTGCGCCTCCCCCTCTTCCGGGACGCGGCGGACGGCCCCCCGATCCGGGTCCTGACCTGCAACGTCGGCGGGCCGGGCATGGACCGGGAGACTCTCGCCCGGCTCATCCGGGAGTCGGGGGCCGACATCGTGGCGCTGCAGGAATGCCCGCGGGAGACGGCGCTGAAAGTGCTCCCCGGATGGACCCTGGTCACCGAGGAGCGCCTCGTGGTCGCGGCCCGCGCACCCGTAACGCGCGCCAGGGGGCGCCGGATCATGCACCCCCCCAGCCAGTGGCCCCGGGCGAGCGCGCTGCAGTGCGTGGTCCACCTCCCCTAAGGGGACCTGTCCTTCAGTTCCATCCACCTGCCCAGCCCCCGGCAGGGCCTGTCGAACATGCTGGACCGGGATCGGCTGCTCACCCTCGCACGGATCCATATCCTGAAAAAGGAAACCGAGCTGCGCCGCCGGACGGCCGAGGAAATCGAAGCTCTCCTGCGCACCGACGAGTTCCCCGCCGTCGTTGCCGGGGACTTCAACATGCCGGTCGAGAGCGCCTGGTACCGCCGCTTCTGGCCCGCCTACGCGAACGCCTTTTCGAAGGCGGGGTTCGGCTACGGGTTCACCGAGAAGATCGCGATCCGGGGATTCGAGTACCGGGTCCGCATCGACCACATCCTCACCCGGGGCGACCTGGCCGCGCAAAAGTGCTGGGTGGGGATGGACGTGGGGTCGGACCACCTCCCCCTGCTGGCCGAAATCGGCCGCGGCCGCCGCTGAAGCCTCCCCGGATTCGGGTCGATCGCGCGGATTCCGGCGGGAGGGAAAACCTGTATAATGAGGCGCCGGACCATCTCAACGGAATCGAGAAGAGAGCCATGAACAAGAGGGCGTTCGTCGTGCTGGTGGGGAGCATGTTCATCTCCATGCTCGGCATGGGCATCGTCAGCCCCTTCCTCCCCATCTACGCCAACACCCTCGGGGCGTCCAAGCTCGAGGTGGGGCTGGTGCAGGCGGGCTTCAGCATCACCGGCATCGGGACCCTGCTCTTCATCGGGCGGCTGTCGGACCGGTTCGGGCGCAAACTGTTCCTCGGCACGGGGCTGGGCATCATCGCCCTCTCTTCGGTGGGGCTGATGTACGCCGCCCGCCCGCTGCACCTCATCCTCTGGCGCTTCTTCCAGGGACTGGGAGCCTCGGCCCACATGCCGATCGCCCAGGCCTATCTCGGGGACATCACGCCCGAGGGGCACGAGGGGAAATGGATGGGGTATTTCAACGCCGTTCTCTTCGCCGGGATGGGGGCGGGCCCGCTGGCCGGAGGGTTGATCTCGGACGCGTTCAGCATCCGGACCACTTTTCTCTTCATGGCCGTTCTGAACGCCCTCGCCCTGGGCGCCACCATCCTTTTCCTGAGGGAGATGCGGCGGAAGACGTCGCGGGCGGCGCGCCTCTCTTTTCTCGACCCGCTCCGGAGCCGCAACCTGCGGGGGGCCCTCAGCTACAATATCGCCAACGGGGTGACGATCGCCGGACTCATGGCCTTCGTCCCGCTGTTCGCCGACCTCACCGTCGGCCTGAGCGCCAGCCTGATCGGCGTCCTGCTCGCCGCCCGCTCGCCCGTTTCCATCCTGCAGTCGTACACCGGCCGCATGGCCGACAAATGGAACCGCCGCAGCATGGTCCTCTGGGGCGGCCTCCTCTCCATGGCGGCCCTGGCCCTCCTTCCCCGGTCCGCGGGCTTCTGGCCCCTGCTCGCGGCCTACATCTCGGTCACGCTCGGCCAGGCGGTGGGCGTCCCGGCGGCCAACGCTTACGTGGTCAACGAGGGGCGCGTCTACGGCATGGGAGCCTCGGTGACCCTCTTCATGCTCGCCATGCACCTCGGCACGGGGCTCGGGCCGGTCGCCCTGGGAGGGATCGCGGACCGGTTCGGGCTCGAGTCGGTCTTTTACTCCACCGCGGCCTGCATGGCCATGGGGCTCGGGCTGTTCGCCCTCATGGTCCGTCCCGGGGCGGATACCAGGGTGAGAGGGAGTGCGCCATGAAACTCCAGGCCAAGATACTGTCCGGTTTCCTGATCCTCGCGGCGATGCTCGCCTGCGCCGGGGTGCTTTCCATCCATGAACTCCGTTCCATCGGATCTTCGGTCAACCGGCTGCTCAACGACAATTACCGGAGCGTCAACGCCGCCAAAACCATGCTCGAGGCGCTGGAGATGCAGAACAGCGGGGTGCTGCTGGCGCTGTCGGGGAAATGGCAGCAGGGGCACGCATCGATTTCCGCGGGCGACCGCATGTTCCAGCAGGCGTTCGAAACCGCGAGAAACAACCTGACCGTCCCCGGCGAAGGGGACTCTGTCGGGGCGATCGCCTCCGCCTACGCGGAGTACCGGCGGCTCTGGACCCAGGCGCTTGAAGAGCGGGGGGGGGAGCCCCCCCTCGACCGATATTTCGGCCGGTTCCACGAAAAGTACACGGCGGCACGCACGTCGGTGGATGCGCTCATGAAGCTGAACGAGGAGAGCCTGTACCTCACCGCATCCGGCCTGTACAGCCGGGCAAACCGCGCCATCATGCCCGGGATCGTGGCGATTGTCTCCTCGCTCGTCTTCGTGCTCATTTTCAACAGCTTCATCAACTACTACGTGATCCGACCAATCGTCTCCCTCACCCGGGAAATCCGCGGCAGCACCCGGTCGGGGGCGCCTCTCACCCTGAAGATTGAAAGCAGGGATGAACTCCGGGACCTGGCAGCCGCCGTCAGGGACCTCTCGATCGGGCGCCCGACCGGATCATGAGAATTCACATCATTCTCCGCTACATCGGCGTCGTGGCGATGGCGAACGGGGCCTTCCTGGCCGTATCCGCCGCCATATCCGCCGGGAACCACGAACCGGCATTTCTGCCCCTGCTCTACAGCGCCCTGATCTCCCTCCTCTTCGGTGTTTTCCCCCTCATCTTTGTACCTCCGGCCGACCAGATCCGGAACGACGAGGGGCTGTTCATCGTGGTCTCCAGCTGGCTCCTGTCCTGCCTGGTGGGGGTCCTGCCCTACGTGCTGTACGGGAGGGAGTTCACCTTCACCAATGCCTGGTTCGAGAGCGTGTCGGGTTTTACCACCACCGGGGCTTCGATCCTCGGCGACGTCGAAGCCCTCCCCCTGGGCCTGCTGTTCTGGCGCGCCTCCACCCACTGGATCGGCGGCATCGGCATCATCGTCTTCGTCCTCTCGGTCCTTCCGGCCATCAGCCAGGCGGCCATGGTCCTCTCCCGCACCGAGATCTCCCCCCTGGCCCGGAACAACTTTCAGTACCGCACCCGGGAGACCCTCCACATTCTCCTGGCCGTCTACGTGGGGCTCACCCTGCTCGAGACCGTTTCCCTGCTTGCCTGCGGCATGAACCTGTTCGACGCCCTCGCCCATTCCTTCGCCACCATCGCCACCGGGGGGTTCGGGACCAGGAACCTGAGCGTCGCCCATTACGGGAGCGTGGCGGTGGAATCGGTCATCGGCCTCTTCATGATCCTGTCCGGAATCCATTTCGGCCTGCTCTTTCTCGCGGCCAGGGGACAGATAGGGGCGATCTGGAAATCCACCGCCGTCCGCTGCTACCTCGCGGCCCTGGCCGTCGGTTCCCTGCTGGTCACCCTCAGCCTGCACGGCGGCGTCTACGCCGGATGGGCCGAAGCCTTCCGCTACGCATCCTTCCAGATCGTTTCCCTGGGGACGAGCTCCGGCTTCGCCTCGGCGGACTCCGCCGGGTGGCCCCCCTTCGCCATGATCGTCATGATCTACTTCACGCTCCAGTGCGCCTGTTCCGGTTCGACCTCCGGGGGGATCAAGGTGGAACGCGTCATCCTCCTCCTCAAGGCTGTCCGGGCGAAGGTCCTGAAGCTGAAACACCCCCGGGCGGTGGTCTCCCTCAGGCTCGAGGGTTCGTTCGTAAATGACGAAGTGCTCACGGCGGGCCTGCTCTTCATCTGCTGCTACCTGGCCGTCATCTTCCTGTCGACCGTCCTCCTGGCAGCCTGCGGCGTGGACCTCCTGAGCGGCTTCAGCGCTTCCGCCGCCGCCATGGGAAACGTCGGACCGGGATTCGGGTCCGTGAGCTCGCTTTCCAACTACGGCGCGCTCCCGGATGCGGCAAAGTGGGTCCTGACCCTCGTCATGCTGCTGGGAAGGCTGGAGATCTTCGGTCTGCTGATGTTCGTCTCCTCGAGGACCCTGAAGTAGGCGGACGGGCCGGGGAAAGGACCTTCTCCAGGGCCGGGGTGAACGCGGAGAGGCGCCGGAGCCTGATCACGAGGTCCCAGAGCGGCTCGCATTTCTTCCAGGCGGCCTTGTAGGCGAGATGGCGCGCCCCGCGGAGCGTCCCTTCCTGCCGGGCGGTGGAGCGCGCGATGTTGGGCCAGGAATAGAACTCCCGGTACGCGCGCCGGTACCCCGCCTCCAGCCGGGCCGCCGACATCCGCCGCGGGGTGAACACGGCGTGGCGCGTGTCGTACAGGTCCCAGTCCCGGGTGGTGATCCGCCCCGCCGCCGCCATGCGCCGGAAGAGGGGGGTGTCGGGATAGGGGGTCAGGACGTGGAAGGTGGCCGTTTCGATCCCCTGCCCCACGGCCCAGTCCACCGTGCGCGCGAAGACGTCGGGGCCATCCTCGTCCATCCCGAAGACGAAGCTCGCGTTGACCATGACCCCGTGCTCGTGCAATCGGCGGACGGCGGCGGCGTACTCCCCGAGCTTCTGGCCTTTCCCCTGCGCCCTCAGGTTGCGCTCGTTGAGGCTCTCGAACCCGACGAAGAGGCTGCGGAGCCCGCTCCTGGCGGCGCGCCGCAGCAGCCCGGGCTCGAGGACCGAACGGACCGTTCCCGCCGCCTGCCACAGGCGGCCCATCCCCTCGAGCCCGTCGAAGAGGGAGACGGCGTAGGCCGGATCGCCGAAGAGGTTGTCGTCGAGAAAATAGAGGTGCCGTCCCGGCAGCAGGGCGATCTCCGCGAGCGCCCGGTCGACCGGCCGGGCATAGAAGGACGCCCCGCCTCGGAAGAAGGAGGTCTGGTAGCAGAACCCGCACCGGTTCGGGCAGCCGCGCGAGACCACGATCGAGTTGGGAACCAGGTAGAGGGAGCGCCGGATGAGGTCGCGCCGCGGCACCGGCGCTTCCTCGAGGGTTCGCCGGCTGGAACGATAGACGCTGCGGGGGACGCCCGCCCGGAAGTCCCGGAGGAACTCCGGCCAAGTGTCCTCCCCGGGGCCCAGGAAGAGGGTGTCGGCGTGCGCCGCAGCCTCGCCGGGGAGCGAGGTGACATGCAGCCCCCCGAGACAGACATGCACCCCGCGGGCGCGGTAATGGTCCGCGATCCCGTAGGACCGGCGGGCGGAGGTGATGTAGACCTCGATGGCGACCAAGTCAGGGCGGTCCTCCAGGTCGAGCGGCTCCACGTGCTCGTCGCAGATCGAGGCCTCGTCGTCGGGATCGAGGTAACCCGCCAGGGTGGCCAGTCCCAGGGGGGGGAAGAGGCTGTACTTGATGGGGCGCCAGAAGGGGCTCCTGGCCTCGGTGAGCGCGGGCAGGACCAGTTTGACCCTCATCGGGCCTCCGCGGCCGGCAGCGCGCCGAACCTGCGCGTGCGGCGTTCGTAATCGGCCAGGGCCTCCCCGAGGTCGGCGTCGCCGAAATCGGGCCAGAGGGTCGGCGAGAAATAGAGTTCGGAATAGGCCGCCTGCCAGAGGAGAAAATTCGACAACCGGCGCTCCCCGGCGGTCCGGATGACCAGGTCGGGATCGGGGGCCGCGTCGCTCCCGAGCACCCGGGATACCCGTTCCTCGGTAATCTCCCCGGGGTCCAGATCCCCCCGCGCCGCCAGGCGCGCGAGTTCGCGCGCGGCGGAGGCGATCTCGCAGCGCGCCCCGTAATCGAGCCCGATGCGCAGGTGCAGCCGCCCGCAGTCGCGGGTTTCGGCCTCCGTCCGCTCGAGCGCCTCGATCACCGGCTGCGGGAGGCGGTCGCGGCGGCCGAAGGCCGAGACGCGGATGCCGCGCGAGCGGAGGTACTCCCGCTCGGCGCCGAGGTAGCGCCGGAAGAGCCTGAAGAGGAAGCGGACCTCGGTCTCCGGCCGCTTCCAGTTCTCGCTCGAAAAGGCGAAGAGGCTCACGCAGGGGATGCCCAGCCGGCAGGCCGCCTCGCACAGGCGCCGCACCGCGCCCAGCCCCCGCTCGTGCCCCCGCCAGCGCGGCAGCCCGCGCAGCTCGGCCCAGCGGCCGTTGCCGTCCATGATCACCGCCAGATGATTCAGGGTATTCATACGCCCTCCATCAAGTACTTTGTAATATAAAGTTATAAGCCAAAAAAATTCGCCGCCGCGCCGTCAGCCGTGCGTCGGCAGCGGGTCGGTCCCGGGCCGCGGCGCCCGCGAGCGCCGCACGCTCGAGATATCGGGGAGGAGGCCGGACAGCACCTCGAGGTACTCCTCCAGGGCCTTCCGCCCCCGCGGGGCGAGCCGGTAGGTGCTCCGCGGCTTCCGCCCTTCGAACGTCTTTTCACAGGAAACGTAGCCCGCCTCCTCCAGCCGGCGCGCCTGGACGCTCAGGTTGCCGTCGGTTGTCGCGAGCAGGTCCCTCAAACCGGTGAAGGAGATCGATTCCTCGACGGCCAGGGCGGAGAGGATGCCGAGCCGCAGGCGCTCGTGGATGAGGGGGTCGAGCTCGTTGGGGACCGGGCGGTCCGACCGTTTCCTAGCCATTGTACCTCCGGGCGATGTGGACGCCGAAAACCAGGTGGAGCCAGCCGAACCCGGTGGCCAGCCATCCGAGCAGCGCTTCGGGAGGGGAAAAAGCCGCCCCCGCCGCGGCCAGCATGAAACAGACCCCCATGGTCCGGATCGGGGGGACCGAGACCAGTCCTCCGCTGGTGACGGCGGCCCCGTAACACCCCAGCCAGATGACGGGGAGCCACTCGAGACTGCGCGCGCCGAGCGCCACGGCCGTCAGCAGGGCGCCGACGAAGATCGCCGGGCAGACGCTCCAGAGGATCCGGCGCAGGAGCGGGGGATGGATCGGCTCGCGCATCTCGCGGCTCTTCCGGTACATCCCGACCAGGACCACGCCCACCGACAGGACGAGGACCGCGCCCCAGACGCCGAGGGCCGTCCCCGTGCGCCCCCCGGCGTTCCAGGGAGCGCCCGTGATCCAGGCGTTGGCCGCGACCCCCGCCAGGGCGAAGACCCCGGCCGCCGCGAGGGAACGGCCCGACACGGCCGACAGCCGCCCCGCGGCATCGAGCGTGCGACGGATATAAAGAAGCTGTTCGTGGGCGGCCTCGGCGTCGAGCGGTTGTTTCATCATGGGGCGTTCTCCCGGATCGCACGTATCCTGACACCAGGCTCCCCATGCGTCAAGTACTTTTTTATATAAAGCGACTATCGGGCGGGGAGTGCGTCCACCCCCGGCTTGGGTTCCGGGCTGCACTTCTGTATCATGGGACACGGACTCGAGGAATACCGATTCATTTCATCGAAGGGGAGCGCCATCATGGAACGCGTCATACTGGGCAAAACGGGGATCGAGGCGGTACGGCTGGGTTTCGGCGGGATCCCGATCCAGCGCCTGGGCGAACGCGAGGCGGTCGAGGTCGTCCGCTACGCGGTGGAGAAGGGGATGGACTTCATCGACACCTCCCGGATGTACACCACGAGCGAGACCCGGATCGGCAAGGCGTTGCGGGAGACGGACCGCGCCGTAACCCTGGCGACGAAATCGTGGAGCCGCACCTCCGACGGCATTCAGAAAGACATCGACATCAGTCTCCGGGAACTCGGGCGGGAGTATATCGACATCTACCAGTGCCACGGCATCAGCAGCTTGGACGACTACCGCCTCGTCACCGCGCCCGGCGGGGCGCTCGACGGGCTGCGCCGGGCGAAGGAGCGGGGCGTCATCGGCCATATCGGGGTGACGAGCCACAGCCTGGACGTGCTGGGGACGATCCTGGACGACGGGCTGTTCGAGACCCTCATGGTCTGCTACAGCTTCCTGGAACCGGCGGCCGGGGACACGATCATCCCCCGGGCCCTGGAGAAAGGGGTGGGCGTTCTCGCCATGAAGCCCTTTTCGGGCGGCGTCATCGAGGCGCCGGAGACGGCCATGAAATGGATCCTGGGCCGGAGCGGCATCCTCGTGCTGGCCGGGGTGGAAGACAAGGGGCTGATCGACCAGAACTGGCGCGTGTTCGAGGGGGACCGGACCCTGACCGAAACGGACCTCGCCCTCATCGAGAGCATCCGCCGGGAGTTCGACAGGAAGTTCTGCCGCCGCTGCGACTACTGCCTCCCCTGCCCCGAGGGGATCCCGATCCAGATGGTGCTGGGGGCGCGCTCCTTCATCAAGCGGATGGGGAGCGGCATCCTGGAAAACCCGATGGTGGCCGAAACCTGGAAGAAGGCCTCCCGCTGCACCGCGTGCGGCGAGTGCATGACGCGCTGCCCCTACGGCCTCCCGATCCCGGACATGATCCGTGAAAATGTCGAGTGGATGGACGCGCTGCAGCGCGGGGCGGCGCGGCCGGACTGACATGATCATCGACGCGCATACCCACATCTATCCCGACCGGGTGGCGCACCGGGCGCTCCGGACCGTCATCGGCAACACCGCCGGGCATCTCGACGCCTTCACCGACGGCACCCGCGACGGCCTGCTGGCCTCCATGGACGCGGCGGGGGTGGACCGCTCCCTGGTCCTGACCGTGGCGACCAGTCCCGGCCAGGGGGAGGGGATCCTGGAGTGGATCCGGCGCACGGCCCCCCTGTCCGGCCGTCTGATCTTCTTCGGTTCGGTCCACCCGCACGCGCCCGGTTTCCGCGCCTGCCTCGGGGAAATGGCCGCCGCGGGCGTCCAGGGGGTCAAGTTTCACCCCGGCTACCAGGGCTTCCCGGTCGATTCCCCGGAAGCCTACGCCGTTTACGAGGCGGCGGCCGGTCTCGACCTGGTCCTGTACTTCCACGCCGGCTACGACCCCAGCCTGCCCGGGTGCGATCACACCTCCATCACCCGGTTCGCCCGCTTCGTGGGGGACTTCGCCGGGGCCAAAATCATCCTGGCCCACGGCGGGGGCTACGGCGAGTGGGACCGGGTCCTGGACCTGCTGGGGGGGAAAGGGTGCTACTTCGACATCGCCTTCGTGCTCGAGAGCATGCAGGAGCGCCCCGACGCCCGTGAACTCTACCGGCAGAACGAGGATTTTTTTCTCTTCGGTACCGACAGCCCCTGGCGGGACCAGAAGCGGTACGTGGAGCTGATCCGCTCCTCCGGGACCCTGACCGCCGATCAGAAGGAAAAACTCTTTTGCGGAAACATAGGCAGGCTGATCAAGCTCGACGGGAACCCATGAAAGACAACATCGAGGCGCCCGGAGACGGGAGGGAACCGGCGGAGCGGCCGCTCTTCCCCCATCCCCCCTGGACCGTGGGGATCGTGCTCGTGATCGCCGTCTGCGCCATCCTGGCGGGGCTCTCGGACCCCATCTGGCTCCTTCTGGGCGCGCCCTGCATCCTGGTGCTCCTCCTCTTCCTTTACGTGCGCATCGCGGCGAGGTTCGGCAAAGGAAGAGGACCCGAATGAGCGCCGGCGTCCTCTTCCCCTCCATCGACCTGTCGGGGACGGAGGTCGCCCCGGCGCTTTTCCTCGCCCCGATGGCGGGGATCACCCACTCCGGTTTCCGCAGGCTGATCGCCGATTTCGGCGGGTACGGGGCGCTCACCACCGAAATGCTCTCCGCCCCCGCCTTCCTGCGCGAGGACCCCGCCCGGAGCCCCTTCTGCCGGCGCCGCGAGTGCGAGGGGAGGGTGGTCTATCAGCTCAGGCTTTCGGGGGAGGAGGACCTCGGGGCCCTGTTCGCCAAGCTCGAGACGCTCTCCCCCGCAGCCGTCGACCTGAACCTGGGCTGCCCCGCCCCGGAAATCCAGCGGCTGGCCTCCGGGGCCGCCCTGTTCCGCGATTTCGCGCGGCTCGGGCGGGTGCTCGCGGGGATCCGCGCCCGTTACGGCGGCCCGCTCACGGTGAAATGCCGGCTGGGGGACGACCCGGACCACTGGCGGGAGCCGTTTGTCGAAAGGCTGCGCCTCTTCGAGGAGCACGCCGTGGCCGCCGTCACCGTGCACCCCCGGTTCTCGGGCGAAAAGCTGAAGCGCCGCGCGCGCTGGCGCGAGTTCCCCTGGATCGCCTCCCGGACCCGCCTCCCCGTCATCGGCAACGGCGACATCCGTTCGCCCCGCGACATCGAGGAACACGCGGAGTTCTTCCGCCCCCTCGCCGGCATCATGCTGGGGCGCATCGCGGTCGAAAAGCCGTGGGTCTTCCGGCAATTCGCCGGCCTCCCCCCCGCCCGCGTGGACCACGCCGAGGTCTGGGAGCGCCTGGTCCGTTACACCCTCGAGGATCTCCCCCCGGAGCGGGCGCTCGGCAGGCTCAAGGAGTTCGCCTCCTACTACTGCCACAACTTCTTCTTCGGCCATGAACTCCACCGCCGCTGCCTCGGCGGGCGGACCGTGGACGAGGTCCACGCCTCCGCCCTGGAATTTCTCCGATCGAACCCGCAGCTGTCCGCGTAGCCCGCGCGCCTCCCGCCGAACCCCGGGAAAGTTGTGTCGCCCGGGACCGGAAGAGTGCTAGAATCGCGCCATCGACGACGCCGCAGGACAAACGCACTCATTCAAGGGGGGCATCGATATGACGACGTGGCATGAGTTTCTGAACGAAGAGGGGCATCCGCCCGCATGGCCCTACCCCATCCGGTTCGGCGAGGAAAGGGTGGTGGACACCGACGTGCTGGTGATCGGGGGAGGGATCGCGGGGTGCTGGGCCGCCATCGGCGCGGCCAGGCAGGGGCTGCGGGTGGCCCTGGTGGAGAAAGGGGACACGGTCCGGAGCGGGTCCGGGGGGCCGGGGTGCGACCACTGGTGTAACGCCCCCGCGAACCCCCTGTCGCGCGTCACCCCCGACGGCTGGGCCCAGCACATGGCCTCCCGCCCCTACAGCAACGGCATCGGGATCCAGATCCAGTGCCGCGAGGACTTCGACACCCTGCTGGAAATGGAACAGATGGGGGGGAAGATCCGGGACACGGAAAACGAGTACGCGGGGGCCGAGGGGCGCGACGACAAGACCAAGTTCATGATCTCCCCCCGCTACGGCACCATCCACAGCTACCTCCCCGACCCCCGGATGGGGGAACCCGGCTTCAACCCGCCGGAGACCCGGAACAACGTCGTGATCCGGGTCTGGGGGAGCACCTTCAAGCCGGCGCTCAAGAAGGAATGCCGGCGCCTGGGGGTGCAGATCTTCGACCGGGTGATGGGAACCAGCCTCCTGACCGAGGACGGGCTCCAGGGGGGGCGCGTCGTCGGGGCCACCGGCCTCGACTGCCGGACCGGGGAGTTTTTGGTCTTCCAGTCCAGGGCCGCGATCCTGGCCACGGCGGGCGCCGGCTCCCTCTGGCTGATGAGCATGGAGCTGTGCGGCTATTCCAACATGCACTCCCGCGCGATTTCGGGCGACGGCACGGTGATGGCGTGGCGGGCCGGGGCGGCGCTGACCAAGATGGAAAGCACCGGGATGATCATGATCGCCACCGGGCACAAGCACAAATGGTACAGCGGCGCCGGGGACGCGAGCTACGAAAACGTCCCGCTGGTGGACGCCCGGGGCCGCAGGCTCCCCTACCCCATCCAGGGGTGGGAGGACGCCGGAGCCATGGTCCCCGCACCCGGCGTGGAGGCGGCGGTGCGCGAAAAGATCCTGAAGGGGGAATACGAGCTCCCCTTCTACGGTGACTTCCCCTCCATGCCCGAGGTCGAAAGAAGGGCCACCTGGAACCTGATGCTGGGGGAGGAATCGACCACCCGGATCATGATCGACACCTTCGGCGCGGCGGGGTTCGACATCCACCGCGACCTGCTCCAAAGCTACAAGTTCATTGAGGGGCAGAGCCTGCCGCAATGGAGGGACGCGGGCTACGGCGGTGGGGTGCTGGTCGACTGGAACCTGAAGACGACGCTAGACGGGCTGTACGCGGCCGGGACCCAGATGTTCGCCCCCGAGGACCACAGCTACGCCGCCGCCACCGGGCGTTACGCCGGGCGCAAGGCGGCGGCCTACGCCCGGGAGGCCGGACCCGGAAAGATCGCGCGCGAGCAGGTCGAGGCGGAAAAGGCGCGGGTGTACGCCCCGGCGAAGCGTTCCGGGGGCCTGGAGTGGAAGGAGCTGCACGCGGGGATCGCCCGCGCGATGCAGTACTACGTGAGCGAGTTCAAGACCGAGCCGCTCTTCAAGATGGGGCTCGACGCGCTCGCCAGGCTCGAGACCGAAGCGGTGCCGCGCCTGTTCGCGCTCGACCCGCACAAGCTCATGCGCACCCTGGAAGACCTCAGCATGCTGGAGTACGCCAGGATCATCATCGAGGCGTCGCGCGCCCGCAAGGCCAGCAGCGTGCCGCTCAACTTCCAGCGCATCGACTGCCCGGAGCAGGACCCGGCGGAATGGAACAAGTTCCTGACCATCCGGCAGCGGGACGGGCGCGTGGAGCTGGGAGAACTCCCCCTCGATTTCTGGGGGGACATGAAGGAGCAGTACGAGGCCCACAACAGGGACTACACCGGTGTGCACCGGGAGAAATGACCGCCGGTTCCCGGTCTAACGAAGGGAGGAGACAGTGTCCAAAGAGGTTTTTGCGATTCCCAATGTTCCCACGCCGAGCATGCCGGTGACGTTCGATCCCGAGGTCTGCAACGGCTGCAACCACTGCGTGGAGGTCTGCCCGATCGACGTCTACATCCCCCACCCGCAGAAGGGGAAGCCGCCCATCATCCTGCATGCGGAGGAATGCTGGTACTGCGGCTGCTGCGCCACCGACTGCCCCCGTCCGGGGGCGATCCGGTTCAACTGGCCGCTGCAGGCGCGCCCTTACTGGAAAAACAAGAAGACGGGGGAGACCCACCAGCTGTAGCCGCCCACCCGTCCCCGGGCCCTCCGCCATCCGGCGCAGGCCCGGGGACGGGATCCCCGGCGGACGTATCGGCTAGCAGAGCCCCGTGATGAGGATCTCGGCCCTCGAGGCCTCCGGGGCGTGCGGCGAGAGCTGGAGGAACATCTTGAGCATGTCGACCGCCTTGGCCGGGTGCCCCTGGCGGAGGTACACGAGCCCCGCGTAGTAGTGGGCGTAGGGGTTCTCCTCGTCGATCTCCATGGCCTTCTCGAGTTCCCGCGCCGCTTTGTCCAGCTCCTGCTTCTGCATGTGGTAGACGCCGCGGAACACCTTCACGTCGGCGGTTCCGGGGCGGGCGCGCTCGGCGTCCTCCAGGCTCTTCCATGCCTCCTCGTTCCGCTTCAGCCCGAGCTGGGCGCGCGCGAGCGACAGGTTCACGTGATAGGCATCGGCCACCGGGGAGTCCGCCTTGACTTCAGCCCGTTCCTTCGCCATGGAAAAGATCCCGAGCGCCTCCTCGAATTTCTCCTGCATCAGCAGCGCCTGCCCCAGGTAGCAGCGCGCCTCGAAGTTGCCGGAATTGGACTGGAGCTCCTGGCGAAAGGCCTTTTCGGCTTCCTGGAATTCCCAGTGCTGGTAGAGGTCCACCCCCTTATCCATCTGGGCGAACAGGGGCGCGGCGGCGATCAGGGAAACCACCAGGGACAACGCGAAAACCTTCAGGCAATTATCAGGCTTGTTCATTTTTCCTCCCCTTCGGATCCAAAGCGTTGGTATCCTCAATATATAATGGATACAGGGAAAAGTCAGAGGCCCGAAGCAAAATAATCGTATCCCCCCAGCCACCGGGAGAATGCGCCATGATCCGTCACCTGACCGTCACCAGCCCCCTGGGCCCCATCCTCCTCTCGGCCGACGGGCTCGGGTTGACCTCCATCCGCATCCGGCCCGCCGACCTTCCGGAAGATTCGGCGGCGCCGGACGACGGCCTCCTGGAGACGGCGCGCCAGCTGGCGGCCTATTTCAGGGGTGAACTCGGAACCTTCCGGCTGAAGTTGCACCCGGCGGGGACGCCGTTTCAGCAGGCCGTCTGGCGGGAGCTCGAGAAGATCCCCTACGGAACGACCCTCTCCTACGGGGAGGTGGCCGCCCGGGTCGGCAATCCCGCGGCCGCGCGCGCGGTCGGCGGGGCCAACGGCCGCAACCCGCTCCCCATCGTCGTCCCCTGTCACCGCGTCATCGCCGGGGACGGGAGTCTGGGGGGATACACCGGAGGCGTCGATATCAAGAAATTCCTGCTCGCCCTGGAGGCGGAAGCGGTCCTCAGCAGAGCCCCGGCCCGATCCAGCTCGCGCTCAGGAAGGAAATGAAGATCACGAAGCAAACAACCCCCAGGGGCCTGACTCTGCAGAAACAGGACATGACATCACCTCCAGTCGTTTGAGAAAGGGTGAAACACACACCTCTCCAAAGGGCAAGAAGCCTGCCACAAAGGTGCACCACCCGCCCACAATGGCCATATCTGTTTCATTTGCACCATTTACATCCAGAATAAATATCTGACACCGCCCCCGTCCCCGTCCCTCCCTGCGGCGGCTGTAAAGGCGGTCGACAACAATGATGCAACTTGTTTTCATTTTCCAGCCAAATAATTGATTTGTAATTATATTTAGAGTTACTAATTTCGTAAAAGAAAACGACAGGCCTGCGGGACGGAGGAAAAGTCGGCTCTTCATGGTCAACAAAAAGAGGTTTGCGCCGATAAGGGACTAAAGGCTCCGGATGGATTGCCGCGCCGCCCGAGGAGGGAACCGTCACCACGATCACGGCAGCCGCCGCCGCTGAAACTTGACATAAAGGAGCATGCGGGCCATGGGGACAGCATCCCCGGTTGAAACCGGACAGACTTTGGGACGATACACCCTGATAGAGAAACTGGGAGAAGGGTACCTGGGCCCCGTCTGGAGGGGCCTGGATGAAGGCGCGGGGCGCGCGGTCATCATCCGGATCCTGTGCGACGGGATCAAATGGGAACCCGAAATCGAAGCCGCCTTCGAGAGGGAGTGCGGGGCCTTGATCGCCCTGAGGCACCCGAACGTGGCGGCCATGTACGAGGCCTGCCGCGAGCGGGAGATCCGGTTCATGGTCGTGGAGTCGCTCGGCAACCGCAACCTGGAGACCATGATCGCGCGGAAGGCGGCCATGACCGTCGAATCCAGGCTGTCGATCATGATCCAGGCGGCGGAGGGGCTGGAGTATGCGCACCGGAGCGGGGTCCTGCACCGCAACCTGGAACCGTCCAAGATCCACGTCACCGCCGACGGCACGGTCAAGACCAGGGATTTCGCCCTGGCGCATGTTTTGAAGAAGCACCTCCCCCGCCCCGCCGTGCGCTGGGGGACCCCCATCTACCTCGCTCCAGAACAGATTGAAAACGGCCTCCCTGACGAGCGTTCGGACATCTTCGCCCTGGGGACCGTCTTTTACGAATTCCTGACCGGACAACACCCGTTTCACGATCCCAACGGGAACAAGGCCCTCGACAACGTGCTCGAACCCCCCCGGCTCCCCACCTTCGAGAAGTTTCCCGAACTCCCCCCGGGGACGTGGGGCATCCTGAAGACGTGCCTCGCCCTGGACCCCCGCGACCGCTACGGGAGCATGCAGGACGTGGCCGACGCCTGCCGCGAGCTCCTGACCAGCCTGGCCGAGGACACCCGGCTGATGCTGGCGGAACTGTACGCCGCCCTCCCCTCGCTCCGCCGGGCGGCGGCCCAACCCGGGGCCGCGCAGCCCGTCCTCCGGTTGTTCGAGGGGGTACAGCAGCTGGCGCAGGGGGGGAAGGAGGCGCACTACGCCTGTCTCGACAGCCTGATGACGCGCCTGATCGAGCAGTATCCCGCCCTCCAGGCTTCCGATGCCGCCGGCGGGCCGGAAGGTGCGGCCGGGTTCGATGCGGCCGCGGTCCCCGATTTCGCACAGCCGGAGGGCCCTCCCCCGCAAACGGCCGAACCGGACGATTTGCAGCCGGCGGACACCTCCTCCCCGGAACGGGTGGTGCCCCGGGATGCCAGGGAACCGGTCCCCGAGCCGGTGGGATCGCTTTCGCCGGCCCCGGCCGAACCGGCATCGGCGGAACCGGTATCGGCCGAACCGGCGCCATCACTTCCGGAACCGGTTCCCGGGCAAACCTGTCCTGCGCCGGAACCTGAGCGACAGCCCCCGGAAATGACGTCCCCTTCCCTGGAAACGGCACCCTCGGAACCGGCGCCCGAAACCGGCCGCTCCCATCGCCGGGCGGTGTGGGCCCTCGCCCTCCTGCTGGTCGCAGCGCTCATCTTCGCCGCCTGGAAAGCCGGGACGCGCTTCCGGCTGCAACGGGCGCAGAGCCCCGCCGCGGCCGAGGGGGCCATCCAGCCCCCCATCCCCCCCCTCATCCCCGCCCCTTCTCCCCCCGCGCCTCCGGGCGATGCGCTCCAGGCCGTCCAGGAAGCGCAGGGGCCCGTGAAGCGGCGGCCGGCCGAAACCGCCGCCGATACGGGGGAGGAGAGACCCGGGCCGGAAGCGGGGGCACGGGAGGTGGAATGGGAGCGCCGGGTGTCGGCCCTCTTCGCCTCCGGCGAATATGACGAAGCCGGTCGGCTCCTCGATGAATGGAAGGCCGAAAGCCCCGAAAGCACGGGAGCCCGGTCGGCCGGGGACCGGATCGGGAGGATGCGCCGAAGCCTCGAGGCCTATTCCGCGGCCATGGCCGCGACCCGCTACCCCGAGGCGCTTGCGGCCCTTGACGAGGCCGCGCGCCTCAATCCCTCCGATCCCGGACTGGAGGGGCTGCGCCGGCGGGCCGAGGAGAGGCAGGCGAACGCCCGGGCCGTCCTGACCATCCTGCGCCTGGGCCGCCCGGGCACCCTGCTCCTGGACGGCCGCCCGATCGGCGCACAGGGGGAGGTCCACAACCTGCCGGTCCCCGTCGGCCCCCATACCCTCGCGGTGGAAACGGACGGGAGAAGGGTGGCGTCAAGAATCGAGGACTATTTCGAGGGGCAGCGGATGTCCCTCGTCTACGACTCCGGGCAGCTGCGCCCCATGGCGGAATCGGACCGGGAGCGGATCGCCCGGAGGGAGTTTCTCGAACAGACCCACGGCTTCGAGGCGGAGCACACCCACGGCCTGCTGCGCGGCAGCTGCCGCGGCACCCTCGCGATAGACTCCGCCGAGGTCGTTTACACGCCCGAGTCGGGCGATCACGGCTTTCGCCTCCCCTTCAGGATCCTCGAGCTGGGAAAAACCGGAGGCCGGAACCTGGAACTTCGCTACGGCGCCGACAACCGCCGCTTCCAGTCGTTCCGTTTCCCGGACGAGCCCACCGCCGCGCGCTTCGCAGAAATCTGGAACGAGCTGAAAACCGCCCGGTAAACCCGCGGCACCCCATTCCCGCCCGAAAACCCCCGTTTCTGTGACCCCCGTCACCGCGCGCGCCCGGAAACCTTTCATAATGGATGCAACGGCGCTTCCCCCCCGCTCGGGACGGACCGAAATCGGGCTAAAGATATTATTTCTTTGAAACGATAAGGAGAGCGGATCCTTTCCGATCCGGGACCGCGTCGTCACGGGCCGGGAATTCACGCCGGGGAGACTATGCACGAAAACCGCCTGAAAATCGACCGGGGTTTTTCCCTGGTGGAACTCCTCATCATGATGGCCATGATGGCGGTGCTCGCCGCCTTCTCGGTCCCGATGCTCACCTCCTCGATGCGGGACATGAGGATGATGGCCGACGCCAAGAACATCGCCACGACCGTCAATTACGCCAGGATGAGCGCGGCTTCGCAGATGACGTGCTACCGGATGACGTTCGACCTGGACAACAACGCCTGGAGCCTGTCGAAGCTCAACCGCTCCACCGATAATTATGAAATCGAGCAATCGGCGAACATCCTCTCCGAAGGGGTGGCAGGCAGCGGGATCACCTTCAAGACCGATTCCGACGGCGGGCCGGCGGGCTTTCCCACCTCCTCCGCGAGCGTCGTCACCTTCAATTCCAGGGGCATTCCGGTGGAGGGGGCGCGCGTCCTCTATATTTCCAACCAGAAGGAAGATTACGCCGTCACCGTGTCCCTGACCGGGAAGGTTCAATTCTGGCGTCACCAGACAGATGGGTGGAACATGCAATGAGTGAGCCGATGAAGAGCGCCTTGAAAAACGAATCCGGGATGACGCTGGTCGAGTCGATGATCGCCATCCTCATCCTCCTTTTCGGCCTGCTGGCGCTGGCCCAGGCCATCGCCTTCAGCGTGGTGGCGAGCAAGACATTCGGCAGGGATTCGGGGCTGGCGACGGCGGCCGCCCACGACAAGATGGAGGAACTGGTCGGCCTCCCCTTCGGCGACACGACGACGAACCTGACCGAAGCCCCCCCCTACGGCGCCGACGGAACCGGGCTGGCGCCCGGAGGGAGCTTCTATCCCGCCGACCCGGTGGAGGGATACACCGACACCCTGGACGTCACCGGCGCGCGGACGGCATCGGCCGCCGACATCGCCTACACGCGCCAGTGGCAGGTGGTCGACGAGACCGCGACCCGGAAGAGGATCATCGTATCCGTGAGAAGCAACAAGAGCTTCAATTACGGGACCCCCCCTTCGACGGTCCTGGTGACCCAGAAGACGCCCTGAACACGCACGTCATACGGAGCGGACAATGAAACAGACTCTATCGATCGCACCGCAGGAGGGCTTCTCGATGATGGAGCTGCTGGTCTCCATCCTCATTCTCCTGCCGATCATGGGGGCCGCGGTCGGCGTTTTTTCCGACGCGGCGCATCAGCACGCGGCCGAACAGAGCAGCATCGACGCCAACCAGGAGGCCCGCACGGCGCTCGAGATGATGACGACCGAGATCGGCCAGGCCGGGTCCCACGGCGACGTGTACACCACCCTGACCTCGGCCGTCGGGAGTTCCACCGTCGCCCAGGCGGCCGCGGTGGCCTCCGCGGCGGGGCTGACGGCGGGCGATTTCGTGACCGTCGACACCGGAGCGAACCAGGAGACCGTGGAGGTGACGGCCGTCGGCACGGGCAGCTTCAGCGGGATCTTCCGGGTGTCTCACGCCTCCGGCACCCCGATCCGCCTCTTCGCGCTCCCCTACACCACGGGGGTCGTCACCCCTTCGGGCATGGGGGCCGACGCCTCGACCCCCGTCACGACGCTCCGCTTCTACGGGGACATCAACAGCGATTCGAGCGTGCAGTACGTGGAATACATCTATGACAGCGAGGGCGGCCAGATCACCCGCTCCATCACCCCGGTCACCCAGTCGACCCTGAACGCCGCCTTCCCCCTGGTGCGCAACATCCGTCCCAACTCGGCCCGGTTCATTCTGAACACCGACGAGCGGGAGGTGGTGACCTCGGTCCGGGTCGAGATGACGGTACAGAACGGCGTGGAGAGCGGCGGCAAACTGGAGGAGACCACCCTCTCCTCCAGGATCCTGATCCCCAGCATGAGGGCGGCATCCGCCCTCCTGTTCGAAAACCAGCTCCATGGCGGGTTCAACCGACTTCCTGCGACTCCCCCGCAGGTCACCCAATGGGTCAACCAATGAAAAACAGACAATGGATTGCGGGCGAAGAGGGTACGGCCCTGGTGGCTACGCTGATCCTGCTGATGGCGATGAGCGTCCTCTCCACGGCCCTGGTCTTCACCGTCCAGAACGAGATGAAGACCAGCAGCTCCTACAAGTACGGCCAGCAGGCCTTTTACGTGGCGGACGCGGGGGTGAGGAAAGCGATCCAGTGGTTCGGCGACGGATCCAACTACACCCCCGCGGTCGGGGTCTACCCGGACCTGTCGACGGTCCCCATCACCTACTCCAGCCAGCCGGTCCGGCTCGCCGGACAGGGGGCGAATTTCCCGGTCAGCGGGGTGGTCTCCTCCTTCACCTCGGCATTCCACGACGTCGCACTCCAGGCCGACGGGCAGAATTCGGGCACCTACAGCGTCGGCGCCACCCTGCTCAAATATTCCCCGGCCAGCTTCATCAACATGGCGACGTTCGAGACCTACCCTTCGGCCATGGAGCGCTGGCGGATCGAGAGCACCGGGACCTGGGGCAACCCGAACACCCCCCTGGGCAGGGCCGAGATCACGGCCGTGATCGAAAACAGCGGCAACGCCCTCTTCGACCGCGCTCTCTGGGGGATCGATTCCCTCGACCTGGGGGGGACGGTGCTGATCGACAGCTACGACCCCGCCCTCGGCCCCTACGGGGGGACGAACATCGGGGATAACGGGGCGATCGGCTCCAACGGGGCCATCACCATCAACGGCACGGTGGAGGTGCACGGCGATGCCGCCTACGGGCCCGACGGAAGCTTCGGCGCCCCGGACGGCGCTGTCACAGGCGACATCATCCAGCTCCCCGCGCCCCGCACCTTCCCCCCCATCCCGGAGTTCACCGTCGGGACCGGATCCACGACGGTATCCAACAAAAAAACCGTCACTCTCAGCCCTGGTCAATACGGGGATATCAACGTCAAAAGCGGGGGAACGCTGGCCCTGGAACCGGGGGTTTATTACTTCGACTCGATCATCGCGAAAGGGGAAGTGAGACTCACGGGCGACCTGACCAAGCCCACGACCATTTTCGTCAAAAGCGCGCTCGACCTCGGAGCGCAGGGGATCACCAATCCCAACGGGGATCCCACCCGGCTGAACATCTTTTACTCCGGCACCAGCGAGATGAAGATCCACGGGGGACCGGAGGCGTTCGTGGAGGTCTACGCGCCCAACGCCCCGCTCAAGATGGTGGGGAACTCCGCCTTCTATGGCTCCTTCATCGGGAGAAGCGTGACCGTGCAGGGCACCCCGGATGTCCACTTCGACGAGGGTTGCCTGCAGGAGAACCTGATCCAGCGCCCCTTCCGGCTCATGACCTGGTCCAGGAACCTGTATCAGTAGTCCCGGGAGGACCGGGGGGCGTAGTAGCCCGAGCGGGTGCGGACGCGCACTCCCGGCCGCTTCGAGCGGATTTCGATCTTCCGGAAGGCGCCGTCGCGCAGGCGGTTCGACGGGGTGTAGCCGAGGCTGTAGTGTCCCCGGATGTCGCGCTGGATCGAGAGGAAGGCGTCGCGGATCTCCTCGACGCTCGCCCTGGGCGAAAAAAACTCCCCCCCTGTCTCCCGGGCGAATTTCCGCAGCACGCCGAAATCGGTGCGGAATCGGCCGCCCTGCACCCCGATGCCGTAGATCAGGATGTCGTTTTTCTGGGCCGCCTCGATCGCCGTCTCCTTCTGGACGATGCTCGAGGTGTCGGCGCCGTCGGTGATGACGACGACGACCTTCCGGCCCGCTTCATCCCTGAGTTTTTCCTCGGCCGCCAGGTAGACGGCGTCGTAGAGGGCCGTGTTGTTCCCGGCGCGCAGGGAGTCGAGCGCCCGGTAGAGGGCCTCGGGGTCCTGGGTGAAGTCCTGGACCAGGTTCACCTCCGAATCGAACTGGATCACGAGCGCCAGGTCCCGCTCCGGCCGGAGGATCTCGCGGAAAAACCGGGCGGCCGCCTCCTTCTCGTATTCGAGCCTCTGCCTCACGCTCCCGCTCGTGTCGACGAGGAGCGCGATCGTCAGGGGGACGTCCGACCCCTTTCCGGGATCGCTGAAATACTCGATCCTCTGCGCCTTCCCGTCCTCGAAGAGTTCGAAGTCCTCCGGCCCGAGCCCCTCGACCACCCTCCCCTTGCGGTCGGTCGCCGTGAACACCAGGTTCACCAGCGCCACCTCGGCCCGTATGGTCGCGCGCCCGTCCTGCGCCGGGGAGGGGCGGGGGGCCGGGCCCCAGGCCATCCAGGCCAGGGCGAAGGAGAGGAGGGCGGGATGGACGCGGCGTCCGGTCCGGGAGGAAAGAGGTCTCATGGAGAAACTATACACCGGAAGGGGGCGAAACCGGGATGGAGTTACGCCTCTTCCCGGGTAAAGAGGATGCGGGAGCAGCTGTCGCAGTAGAGGATGGCGTCGGTGCGGAGCAGGTCGGCGTACATCTGCGGCCGGATGCGGACGTGGCAGCAGCTGCAGAGTTCGTCCCTGGCCTCGGCCAGGGCCACCCCCTTGCGCGCCGCCGCGATCTGCCGGTAGCGGGCGAGCAGTTCCCGGTCGACGAGGGCTTCGACCGCCTCCTTCTCCGTCCCCAGGCGCGCCAGCTCCTCCTCGAGCCCGGGGACCGAATCGCCCGCGGCGCGGATGGAGTCCCGGAGCCCCGCCGACTGCGTGTCGAGTTCCCGCCGGGCGGCCTCGAGGTCCTGGTCCCGGGCTTCCATCTCCTCCATCACTTCCAGGATCCGGTCCTCCTCCTCGCGGATCTGCGCCTCCGCCGTCTGGATTTCGTGCAGCATGGCGGTGTATTCCTTGTTGGTCTTCACCGTCATCAGCTGGTCCTTGAGGCGCGAAAGCTTCGTCTGGAGCATCTCCACCTGCCCCTCGAGCGTACGGCGGCGGTTGGCCAGCTCCTTCGCGTGCGCCACCCGCTCTTCGTGGGCGGAGGTGAGGCGCCCGAGCTCGTCGCTGAGGTCCTGGACCTGGCGGGGGATGTCGGAGAGTTGTTGATGCAGTTCGGCCGATTTCAGTTCGATGTCCTGGAGGGTGATCAGGTTCCGAAGTTCGGGATTCACCTGTCTCTCCCCTCCTCGCCGCCGCGACAGGGAGAGGCCATGGGCAGGACCGGCTGCGGCAGGCGCCTGCGGCGCGCCGACCGCGCTCGGCACTGCATCCTGTCCCGGTCGTGGTGTCCGTATAGCATCGAAGTCCTCGTCGAAACCGCGTTACTATACACCGCGCGCGCGCGCCCTGTCAATCACGCCGGCCGTCGCGGCCGCGGCTGTCGAGAATCAGGGTGATCGGGCCCTCGTTGACGAGCTCCACCCGCATCGAGGCCTGGAACCGCCCGGTCTCCACATCGGGGACGCACCCGCGCACGATCTCCACGAAGCGCCGGTAGAGCGCCTCGGCCCGGTCGGGGGGGGCGGCCTCGGAATAGGAGGGGCGCCGCCCCTTGCGGCAGTCGCCGTAGAGCGTGAACTGCGACACCACGAGCAGCTGCCCGCCGACCTCCCCGAGGCCGAGGTTCAGCTTCCCCTCGCCGTCGTTGAAAATCCTCAGCTCCACGATCTTCCGGGCCATCCACTCCAGATCGCTCTCCGCGTCGTCGCGCGCGATCGCCACGAGCGCCACGAGGCCCGGGCCGATACGGCCCACGGCGCCGCCGTCCACGATCACTTCCGCCCGGCTCACCCTCTGCACCACCGCTCTCATGCACTGATTCTGTTTCCATTTCCCCGGAATTTCAATCCCCGAAAGGGCCGCACCGGCGGCGGATACCTCTTGATTCCGCCGCACCCGACTCCGTAAGATTGTGGCTTATGGCTTCCGTGAAGTTTCGAACCAACCTGGTCTTCGCCGCCATCACCGCCCTGCTCCTGCTGACGGCGCTCACGGCGGGATACCGGCGCCTCGAGGAGCGGAGGCGACACCCGGAAAGGGTCCGGTCCGCCTCCCCGGCTCCACCGGCGGCCGACGCCTCGGCCGCCAGGCTCGCCCAGCTCGAGCGTCTCGCCGCGGAAGACCCGCGTAATCCCGACGCCCTCACCCGGATCGCCAACCTCCATTACGATCTCGGTCGGTTTCGCGAGGCCGCGGCCTACTACGAGAAGAGCCTGGGGCTGCGCCCCGGGAACCCGAACGTCGAAACCGACCTGGCGACCTGCTATCATTACCTGGGAGAGCACGACAGGGCCCTCGAGCTCCTGGACACCCTCCTCGGGCGCCAACCCGGCTTCTCCCAGGCCAGGTTCAACAAGGGGATCGTGCTGCTCAACGGCAAAAAGGATGTCCGGGGGGCGATCTCGGCCTGGGAGGAACTCCTGCGAACCGACCCCGGATACCCGCACAGGGAGGAACTGCGCGAGCGGATTCTCCAGCTCAGGCAATCGGCCGGACCGCAACCGGCGGAAGGGCAGGCTGGCTGATGGTCGCACTCCTATCCCGAATTCTCCTGATCGTCCTGGGGATCTGGCTCCTCCGGCGCCTGCTCCTGTCCGTGATGGCGAAGAAGCCCGGAGCGGGACGGGGGCCGGCCAGGCCGGGCAACACCATGGTCAAGGATCCGGTCTGCGGCATGTACATGGACTGCAGGCTCGCCGTCCGGCTCGAGGAGGGGGGGGAGACCGTTTTCTTCTGTTCCGAGGAGTGCAAGAGGAAATTCCTGGCGGGGGCCCGGGCCGGGGAGATCCCGACCGGCCGATGAGACGCCGTATCCCCTTTTCAATGAAACGCCGGGCTCCCGCGTCGGGCTTTGGCGGCCCGACTTTTTCATGGTTGCAAAGGGGTTGGCCCATCGTATAATGGCTTCCGGCCCTAAGGCACTCAGACTCCTGGACGAGGTCCAACCCAAAGTGACCGATACAGACAGATCGAGACCCAAGAACAAAGCCCGGTACTCCGAAGAGATGATCCGAGACTGCCTGGCCGTCATCGATTCGGGAGATATCGAGGACCTTTTCCAGATCCTCCCCCGGATCGGCGTTTTGCGGGACGCCCGGTTCAAGAAACCGCTCCTCGCCCTGCTCGCCCACAAGGATGTCAGGCGCCGGGAATTCGCCGCCTACGCCATCGGGGCTCTGAGGGACAAGAGCGCGCTGGAGCCGCTCAAGAAGGCGTTTGCCGAGGCCCGACAGCTCAAGGGGAGCGGCTCCCGGGAACTGCAGGTCGCCATCATCGAGTCGATCGGCACCATCGGGGACGACGCGGCGGTCGATTTCTTCCTTTCCGCGCTCCGGAGCGGCGGCGGCCGGAAGCAGCCTGCCGGCAGGAAGGGCGCGGGCGGAAACGCCGGCCGGCTGAGCCAGTGGATCATCGAATCCCTGGGCGCCATTGCCCAGCAGGGGGGGAAGCGGTCGCTGAAGGCCCTGGTCGAACTGCTGGACCACGACGATGCCGAAATCCGGGCATTGGCCGTCTCCTCCCTTTCGGGCTCCTACTGGCACCGGCCCAACGAGGTCGCCGACGGCACCATCCAGAAGATCTACCGCCTGACCTCGGCCCGCGAGACCGTGGTCGCCGAGTCGGCCCTGGAGGCCCTGCAGAACCTCGCCGATGTCGGCTGCCGCCGCGCCGAGGAGTTTTTCGAGGAACCCGACCGCTCCGTGGATTAGAAAACCGGCTCCTCGCGCAGGAAAGCCTCCATCGTCGCGGGATCGTGGGTCAGGGGCGCCGGTGGAAGACTCTTCAGGAACATCTTCCCGTAGCTCTTGGTGAGCACCCGCTTGTCCAGCAGCGCCAGGATCCCCCGGTCGGCCCGGCTGCGGATCAGCCGCCCCATCCCCTGCTTCAGCAGAATCGTCGCCGCGGGGATCTGGTATTGGTAAAAGGCGTTGCCGCCTGCGGCGTTGATCCGCGCGATCCGCGCGGCGACCACCGGATCGCTGGGAACGGAAAAGGGGAGCTTGTCGATGATGACCGAGCTCAGCTGTTCCCCCTGCACGTCCACCCCCTGCCAGAAGCTGCTCGTGGCGAACAGGACCGCGTTGGGCGTGGAGCGGAAGGCGTCCAGCAGCCCCGATTTGCTCTTCTCCCCCTGGATCATCGTCGGGAATCGAAGCCGGTGCCGGAGCGAGCGGTAGACCTGCTCCATCTGGGCGTAGCTGGTGAAGAGCACGAAGGCGCGCCCCCTGCTGGCCTCGAGGATCCGCTCCAGTTCCCGGGAGGCTTCGCGCACCCACCCTTCCTCCCGCGGTTCCGGCAGCGCCCGCGGCACGTAAAGAATGGCTTGCCGGGAGAAGTCGAAGTGGGAGGGGAGGAGGAGCTCCTCGGCGTCGCCAAGCCCGAGGCGCGACTTGATGAAGGAGAAATCCCCCCCTGTCGACAGGGTGGCGCTGGTCAGGATGGCCGAGTTCACCTGCGAGAAGAGCCGCTCCCCGAGCAGCGGGGCGATATCGATGGGCGATGCCCAGAGAAAGACCCCCCTCCCCCGGATTTCGCACCAGTAGACATGCTCGTCCGAATCCGATTCCATGATCTCGGCGAGTTCGTTCTCCAGCTCGCGCGCCCGGCGCACCAGCGCTTCCAGGCTTTCGCTCGCGACCGGGAGGTCGGCGAGCCCCTTCCTCACCCCGTCCAGCTGCAGCAGGAGACCCCGGTAGGCTTCCCCCAGGATGTCGCCGTGCCCCGGCCCCCGCCGGGGTCCGGCGGCGTCCCCCAGCGGCTCCAGGGCGTACCGCCCCTCCCGGCGGAGGAAGCAGGAGAAGAAGGCCGAGGAGCGTTCCGACAGCCGCGCGAGCTGCGCCGAGAGGTAGGCCGAGCCGCTCCCGGTCTCGACGAGCGCCCGCTCGGCGTCCCGCACCAGTTCCTCGATCCGGTAGTTGCTCACCATCGTCCCGAAGTACTGGGTCGCCACGTCCTCGATCTCGTGCGCCTCGTCAAAAACCAGGACGGCGTAGTCGGGGAGCACGGCGCCGAAATCCCCCTGGCGCAGCGACAGGTCGGCGAAGAAGAGATGGTGGTTGACGATGACGATGTCCGACTCCAGCGCCAGCTGCCGGACCAGGGTGACGAAGCAGTTCTCGAAATTGCGGCACTTCTGCCCCGAGCAGGTTTCGCGCCGCGCGTCGAGCAGCCGCCACAGCGGCAGCTCCTCGGGCAGGTCGCGGAGTTCGGCGCGGTCGCCGGTCCCGGTCGTGCGCGCCCAGTCCTTGATGATCCTGATGTATTCGGGGTCGTGGGGGGTGAAGAGATAGGCTTCCTTGTCGATCTCCTCGAGCTTGCTGAGGCAGAGGTAATTGCCCCGCCCCTTCATGTAGCAGACCGACAAAGTCCGCCCCAGCGCCTGCTCCAGGAAGGGAACGTCCTTGAAAAAGAGCTGTTCCTGGAGGTTCTTGGTCGCGGTGGAGATCACCACCCGCTTCCCCGAAAAAATGGCGGGGAGGAGGTAGGCGAGGGTTTTCCCGGTGCCGGTCCCCGCCTCCACGCAGAGGTGCCGGCCCTCCTCGATGGCGGCGGCCACCGCCTGCGCCATCCGGACCTGGCCCGGGCGGTTCTCGTAGGATGGAAGGCACCGGGCAACGGCGCCCCCCGGCCCCAGGATTTCGTCAATTTCCGTGGACAATGTCTCGCTCCGCCCGAATTCGAAACACACAGTGTAGCAAAGGGCCCGCGGCCGGGGAGAAAAAAGAGTGCCCGCGTCCCCCCGGCTCCAATTTGGCTGGGGCTTCCGCCCCCCCTGCGGTATGCTTGCACGGCGAGGAGGAAATATGGCGCACGGGAACCCGGAAGCGGATATCCTGGATCACCGCGAGGTCTACAGCGGAAGAATCGTCGATCTTCATGTCGACACCATCCGGCAGGAATCGGGGGCCGAGACGATCCGCGAGGTGGTGCGCCACCCCGGCGGGGTGGCCGCGGTCCCGGTCCTCGGGGACGGCCGGGTCCTGCTCATCCGCCAGTTCCGCTACCCCCTGGGGAAATTCATCTTCGAGCTCCCCGCCGGGAAGCTCGACAGCGGCCAGAGCCCCAGGGACACCATGGCGCGCGAACTGGAGGAGGAGATCGGCCGCTCGGCCGGGAGCCTGACGCACGAATGCGCCTTCTATACCTCCCCCGGGTTCTGCGACGAATCGATCCACCTTTTCGTCGCCCGCGACCTGGCCCCGACCGGGCAGCGGCTCGAGGAGGGGGAACACATCACGGTCGAACCCCGCACCCTGGCCGAGTGTCTCGAAATGATCGAGACCGGGGAGATCGAGGACGCAAAGACGATTCTGGGGATTTTGTGGTACCGGATGAAATACGCCGCCCCCGGGGGCTCAAATTCTGGTTAACCATTTGCGTGCATTGTGATAATATAATTGAATGAGCAAAATAGATGTGGGTTCGGAAGTCGAGGCATACTGCACCAAGTGTAAACTGGTCCTGGATCACACGGTCGTGACGATGCAGGGGGCCAAACCCCGCCGCGTCAAGTGCAATACGTGCAACGGGGAACACAACTACCGCGCCGAAAAGCCCGTGTCGAAGAGCGCGGCGGCCAAGGACCCCGCGGCCAAGAAGGAAAAGGCCCCCAGGAAGACGCCGGCCAAGAAGGCCCGGCAGACGTGGGAAGAGGTGATGCAGGAAGCGAGCACCAAGCCCCACAAGAAATACAGCATGTCGGGGAACTTCGCCGAGGGGGACTGGATCGAGCACGCCACCTTCGGGCGGGGGTGCGTCCAGGCCTTCGTCCCTCCCAACAAGATCACCGTGCGCTTCGCCGACAGCACCCGGCTCCTCGTCTGCAACCAGGGCTGACCGGCCGGCCGCGATGAAAGCCGTAGTCCCCGGACCGAGTTCCCTCCTCGAGGACCTGGAGCGCCTGGTCCCCGGCGCCTCGCGCCGCACCCTGCGGCAGATGCTGGCCCAGGGGCGCGTCAGGGTCAACGGCGAAATCCGCCGGCTCGCCGCGCACCCGCTCTCCCCCGGCGACACCGTCGAAATCGGCGGCCGCACGGCCCCCTCGCCGCTCCCCCGCGGGCTCGAAATCCTCCACGAAGACGACGCCCTGCTCGTCATCCGCAAGCCGACGGGGCTTCTGACCGTCGCCACGCTGCACGAGAAGGAACGCACCGCGTACGCCTACCTGCGCGCCTACGTCAAGGCGCGTGAACCGCGGCGCCGGCTCTATATCGTCCACCGCCTCGACAAGTTCGCCAGCGGCATCCTCGTCTTCGCCAAATCGGAGCCGGTGCAGTCGGCGCTCCAGGACATCTTCAGCCGGCACGACATCGAACGCAAGTACTGGGCCATCGTGGAAGGGTCGGTGAGACAGGACCAGGGGACGATCCGGAGCCGCCTCGTCCAGGACCGTTCCCTGCGCATGCATTCGACCG